>CAYQLG010000028.1:0-38355 GCA_964418235.1 uncultured Planctomycetales bacterium | reverse complement strand
CCCAGCGCGACCGTTCCGGCAGCGCCGGCCGCGGCGTCGCGCCGCCGGGCCGCGTCAGCAGGGCCGCGACCCACACGACGAGCACGACCTTGGCCAATTCCGACGGCTGAAAGCCAATGCCCGCCCCCGGAATGTAAATCGCGCGGACCGCCCCCTTCTGCTCGACGCCGATCCCTGGAATCAGCACCGCGACCAACAGCGCCATCGCCAGCAGATAAAGCGTGCCGCTGCGCCAGCCGTCACCCGCCCGCCACCACGCGAACATGCGATAGTCGGCGTGAGCCGCGACGAGCATCACGAAAAACCCCAGCAACGAATAAAGCCCCTGTCGCAGCGGTGAATTCCACCACTGCCGCCAATCGACTTCGCTCCCCTGCACGCTGACCGAGGCCGAATAGGCCATCGTCACTCCGATGACCATCAGACTGCCGGCGAAAAACAGCAGTGGCGCGTCATAGAGGCCGGCTTCGGCCAATCCTGTTGAAGGTCTGGCGTCACCGCGCGCCAGCCGGCTCGCGGCGAGGCCCGCGTCACGCGCGCCGCCAACCGCATCACGTGCGGCGACAGCACGCTCCGGGCCAGGCTTGGTGGGGATGGACGAAACGCCGCCGCTGATCGGCTCGCTGGGCATAGCGGTGGATTTTCCCATGATTGCCGGCTTCGTCCAATCCGCGGGCGGCTCAGCCCGTTATTCAAAGTACGCCACACCCCGCCGGAACACCGCCAGTCCATCGCCCTCCGGCCGTTCGGGCTGCGACGTCCAGCATGGGTGTTGCGTCCACTCGATGAAGCGCTCCGGGTGCGGCATCAGCCCGAATACGCGGCCAGATTCATCACACATTCCCGCGATGTCGGCGGCGCTGCCGTTGGGATTCACACCTTGATAGACCAGCGCCGCGTGCCCCGCCGCCAGCGCCCGCGCTTCCGCCGCGGCGTCGGCGAAGACCACGCGCCCTTCGCCATGCGCCATGGGCATTTCATAGACCGCTCCCCGAGCGATGAAAACGCAATGCTCCGCAACGCCGCGCATCGTCAACCAGCGATCCTGAAATCCGGGTGGCTCGTTGTAGGTAATTGTGCAGGTTCGCGCGCCGCCGGTCTGCGGCGAGGGCAATAGCCCCGCCTTGACCAACACCTGAAAACCGTTGCAGATGCCCAGGATCAGACCGTCGCGCGCGACGAATTCGCGCAGCGCATCCGCCAGGTGTCGCTCGAGCTGCGCCGCCAGCACGCGCCCGGCGGCGATGTCGTCGCCATAGCTGAACCCGCCGGGAATTGTCAGAGCTTGAAACTGATTGAGCAGATCGGGCTGCTCCGCCAGCCGCCGGATGTGCACGGCCTCCGTCGCGGCGCCCGCCCGCTGCCACGCGAAAGCGGCCTCGGCATCGCAGTTGATCCCCGCCGCCCGCAGAATCAGCACCCGCACCCGCGCCATCGTTACCGGCTCCTGTTCGCTCGGCGACGCTAACCACACCGCTGCATTCGCCGGGCAACGCCTAGAATACCATGATGTGCCGGGTTCGTCCGACGCTCGCCGCGCCCCTGTGGAGCGCGGGGTTTCGGTCAAAGACAAGCTCAGGGGCATGGCCGGAGTGTCGTGTCGGCACTGTTAACAGTGGTTGGGTCAAGCATTGAGGAACGCCTCATCGCCCGCCTGCCCCAACTTGATCGGAGTCGCTTTGATGCATGCGAAGGGTCACTCAGTTCGGGTAGATTTCCGCGGCGCTCTATGTCTCATGATCGTGGTGCAGTGCGTCGCGCTGATCCCTGCGGCTGTGGCGCAAGCGAGCGCGATGCTACCCGCCGAAGAGATCGAACCCGCCCCCGGCCCGAACTTCGGTCCACCTCCGATGATGCGACGGTTCTTTGACCAGTTCAAGGAACTAGGCCCGTGGGACCAGCAGTTCAACTACATCATGCCCGCCGCTGAGAAATTCTTCATCCGCAACGGTTGGGAATCGGAGCCGGACCTTTTCGCGCTGGAGGTCGTCCGCGCGGTCGAGTCCAAGCCGCCCTGGGCCGTCCAGGAGCGCATGACCACAATCAAGACATTGATCTCAGATCGCTATGCGCTCGACGCCGAACAGGAGCAGCGCCTTGTCGAAACCATGCAGCGCGGGATGGGCGAAATTTTCCGTCGCAACGCTCCGCGAATCATGTCCTACGGCGTCGAAGCGCTGACCACGCGCCTGAGCGGCGAACCATTCACACCCGAGCAGGTGGCCCGCTGGATGAAGCTCGCCGAGCCGGTGATACAGGACGCCCGCAACACCGCCCAGAGCCTGATGAATGAGTTTTCCGAGCATCTCACCGAAGATCAACGCGAGATGCTGCTTGTCGACATGGAGGCGGCGCAGCGGCGCTCCGACCGTGTGATGGAACTGGGCCGCAAGTGGGCCAATGGCGAATGGTCGGCGGAAGATTGGGGCCTCGAAGAGGATCCGATCCAGACCGGCCAGCTACGCGCCGCGGGCGTACCTCCCCACGACGCGGCCCACGCGCCCAATTCCTCCGACCCGACCAAGGATGGATCCGACGCTGCGCCCCCCATGCCGCCTTCGCCGGGTAATGACCCGACCGGGACCGGCGCTGCGTCGCCGTCCGCGGAAGCTGCGGCCGGCCTCAGCAACGCCGAGCGGTTGCCGCGCAATCGGCCGCGCACGCCGCAACCCGCGCAGCTTGACAACGATCCGTGGGCGGTGCACACGCGTGAGTTTGTCCAGCGGTATCAGCTCGATGATGATCAATCGCAGCGCGCCTGGCAGATTTATCGCGAATCGCGCGAGCGCCGCGATGAATACGTGAAACGTCATGAAGCGCGAATTGCCGGCGCACGCGGCGCCGCCAATGGCGCCGCCGATGAGCGAACTCACGGTCGCATCGAGGAATTGACCGCGCGCGAACGCGCCGCCATCGATCGCCTTTTCGATCAATTCAAGCTGCGTCTCGAGAAACTTCCGACCCGGGCACAACGCAAGGCTGCCGGCCCCGCCAAATCCTCCGCGCCTGACGCCGCGGCGTCTGCCCGAGCGCCCTCCACCGCGCCGGCCCTGGCTTCGCCCGTGCCGACTAGCGGCCCAGCGCTAAAATAGTCAGAAGCCATCCGCTTGCATTCAATCCTGTCGCGGGCGTAGCAGGGCCAGCGCCTCACGCCGGGCGTCTGCATCGCTCTTCAGTTCGCCGCGCGCCGCCGACGTCACCATCATGCTGCCGGGCTTGTTCGCGCCGCGCACCTGCATGCACATGTGTTGAGATTCGATGATCACGAGCGCCCCACGCGGCCGCAGGTGCTCCATCAAGGCATCGACAATCTGCGTTGTGAGACGCTCCTGCACCTGCGGGCGCCGGGCAAACGCATCAACGGTCCGCGCCAATTTGGATAGGCCGACCACTCGTTGGCTCGGCAGGTAGGCCACATGCGCCTTACCCACAAACGGCAGCAAGTGATGCTCGCACATTGAGGAGAAAGAGATGTCGCGCAGCACGACGATTTCTTCGTAAGGCTCGTCAAACGTACGCCCGAGGTACTCCGCCGGATCGACCGATACACCACCGAACATCTCGCGGTACATCTTCGCAACCCGCCGCGGCGTATCGAGCAGTCCTTCGCGATCCGGGTCTTCTCCGATGGCCGCGAGCAATTCGCGTACAGCCGCCTCGGCCCGCTCGCGATCAAATGACTGGGCCTTGACACGTTTACCCCCGGAGCGGCGTGGTTTCACAGTCGGGGTAACGCGCAACGCCGGAACGGAAAGGGGCAACGGATTCGCGGACAGGCTCATATCGACTCCAGAGGGCACAACCCGTCGGGGGCGGATCAACATCATGCCACCCGATTGAATGTTTCACGGGTTACGATAGCGCCAAGAAATCGAGGATCAACAAAAAATCGTTCAAATCGATCAGAAACTTGCTGGCCGTCTATTTGAAACTTGTGATAGCGATTTGAAGCACTGAAAATGTCGCGACTAAAAATCACGTAACCGCTTTTATTAAAACTAGTTAAGCATATCTGAGCGGCCCATAATTAGCGGTTGGCCGGGACTAAAATCCAAAGCCTGGCCGGAGCAAATGGGTGTCCACGGCGCTTTTAGGATCGAGCCGCAGACCGATTTGCACGATTTTACCTAGACGGAACGGTTGTGCTCACTATGATGATGAAACAGACCGGAGGCTGCATTGCGAGAGACCCTAACGCCGAAACAAGTAGCGCGTGCCATCGGGGCCAGCGAAGCATCTTTGAAGCGCTGGTGCGACAAGGGGTTGTTGCCCTGTCTCAAAACCGCCGGCGGGCATCGCCGTCTCCCGCTCAACGGGGTGATCCAGTTTCTGCGTGAGACCGGACAGAAAATCGTCCGGCCCGAAGTGCTCGGCTTACCCTCCGCTGTCGGGACCGGCGAAGTGGTACGCCACCGCGCCGTCCGCGGCGTGATCGATGCGCTGGAAGCCGGCGATGAAGAGCAATTCCGTCGGCTGGTGCTCGATCTCTATCTCGGCGGCCAAACGTTGGTCTGCATCTGCGACACGATCATCGCGCCGGCCTTCCACTCCGTCGGACAACACTGGGAACATGGCGAGATTGACGTCTTTCACGAACGCCGCGCGACCGAGATTTGCTTGCGCGTGCTGCTTGAAGCTCGCCAATTGATGCTGCCTCGTGAAGACGGGCCGGTCGCCATCGGCGGAACCATCCAAGGTGACCACTATTCCCTGCCGACAATGATGGTTGAGATCGCTTTACGAGAGGCAGGCTGGCAGGCGCAATGCTATGGCACGAATGTGCCGTTGGAGAGTTGGAAGGCCGCCGTGTCGATCCGTCGTCCGCGGCTGATCTGGCTGAGCCTATCACATATCCAAGAACCACAGCAGTTCATGAAGCAATATCATGAGCTTTACAATGTAGCCGTCGAATCGGGCGCAGCCGTCGCGGTGGGCGGGCGCGCGCTCAACGACGAATATCGCAAGCTCATGCGCTACTCGGCTTTCTGCGACAATCTCGAGCATCTCGTCTCCTTTGGTGAGACCTTGCAGCGGCAGCCGCGCGTGGCATAACCGCACTGGCGTATCCATTCCATTTCACGTTTCCAGTGCGCTTGCGCGAGCTCCGTCGCTTTCGCGGATTGACGCAGGCGGGGATTTTCTGACGTAGCCTTCAGAAACAATGTCGGCTCGCGCTCGCTGACGCAGGCAGTGCCGGTTCGCGGCGCGACGAGCTTCACTTTGCTGCAGATGGCGCTACGATCGGGCATGAATCATGACGAGCCGAATGAGCCGCGCGTGGAACGCTTCAACCCGCCGGCGCAGTCGCCGCCGGATGGAATACCGTCACGCCGCTGGATGGGCATCGTGCTGACTTTGGCGGGGCTTTACAACCTGGCGTTTGGATTGATCGCGGTGATCTGGCCGCTCGCTGCGTTTGACGCGCTCGAATTGCCGCGGCCCAACTATCCGCAATTCTGGCAATGCATCGGCATGATCGTCGGCGTCTATGGCATCGGCTATCTGATTGCCGCCGGTAATCCGCTGAAGCACTGGCCGATTGTCCTGGTCGGGCTGCTCGGAAAGATCTTCGGGCCGATCGGCTTCATCGACGCCGCGGCGCGCGGCCAGTTGCCGTGGAATTTTGGCTGGATGATCCTCACCAACGACCTGATCTGGTGGGTTCCGTTCGGATTGATCCTCGCGGCCGCGGCGCGGCGTGCGCTCTATCCGCCCGAGCCGGCGGCGGAGCGCTTGGAGCCTTTGGACGCTGTCATTCGCCGAGCGCTCAACCAGCGCGGAGTGGACCTGCTGACATTGTCGCATGAGGCGCCGCGGCTCGTGGTCTTCCTGCGACACACGGGTTGTACGTTTTGTCGCGAGGCCCTGAGCGACCTGGCGGCGAAGCGTGCACGGATCGAGGCCGCCGGCGCACGCATTGTGCTCGTGCACATGGGCATCGAGACCCAGAGCGCCGAGACGTTTGCCCGCTACGGGCTGGCGGATGTTGATCGCATCAGCGATCCGGAGCGCGTGCTATTCAGAGCGTTTGGCCTGCGCCGCGGCACGCTGCGCCAGCTCTTCGGTTGGCAAGTGTGGGTGCGCGGGGTGCGTGCGGCGATCCTGGGCGGACATTGGGTCGGGCCCCTGGTGGGCGACGGCTTTCAGATGCCCGGCGCATTTGTGCTTCATCACGGGGAGATCGTCCGCGCGTTTCGGCACGAGACCGCTGCGGACCGGCCTGACTATCTTGAGCTGGCCGCGTGTGAATTGCCGGCAGCAGCGACCTCGTAACATCACCGACAAGACATTTCCAACAGACACCGATCACCCGCCGAGGCGGTCCAGCCGGTGGCGCAGGTCGTCTATCTCGCGCCGCAGTTCGACGACGGTGTCACGCAATTCGTCGATTTCCGCGAGCTTCGCGGCGAAGTCCGGCGACGAGGGCATCGCCGCGACAGCTTCACGCCCCGCGCGAGAGCCGAATTCACCCGTACCCGCTCCGCCCGCCGCCGCGCCGGAGCTGATGCTTGCCGCGACGCGCTCTTGTTCCTCAGACGGATAGAGCAGATGCATGTAGCGCGGCTCACGCTGGCCCGGCGCGCGCGGCAACAACCGGACATGCGGTGGATCGCGCTGGATCAGCGTCTCAAGCGTGGCGCTGGCCGCATCGTTGTTCTCAAAGGTGTACATGCGCGCGGCGCGCGTGCGCAGCTCGTTCAGCGTCTGCGGCCCGCGGAGGAGCAACTCGGCCATGATGGCGCGCTGCGGTTTTTCCCAGCCGAGCTTCTCGCTGCATTCATGCTTGAAGCGCTCGGCCCGGGCCGAGCCGCCCGGCAGCAGCCGCGTGATCAAGCCGCGCGAGCGCAGGACGTCGACGGTGTTCCAGACGGCGTCTTCGTCCAGCTCCATGAACGGATCGCGGTTTGATTTCTGATTGCAAGCGGCAGTGATCGCGGTCAGCGTCATGGGGTAATACGCCGGCTGAGACAGGGCCTTTTCGATCAGCACGCCAAGGACGCGCCGCTCCAGTTCATTGAAGGTTTCGCTCATGGGCATCTCCACGCAGCGGCGTAGTGTAGGGCAAGTCCCAGTCGTCCGTGGCTTCGGCCTGCGGCAGCGCCGTGCGAGTGCTGGAGTGTGCCTTGCTGTGACCAGTCACGGGCAATGGCCCCAACCCACTGCGCCGCCACGGTCAGCCGGCAAAGACGCGCGCGATCACGTCTTCGATCGGCGGATCGGCGATGGTGAGGTCGAGCACGGGCAACTCGGCCAGCAGCCGGGCCGCCGCGGCGGGGGCGGCCTCTTTGGCGACGCGCAGAGTGATCTTGCGCGGTTCGCGCGCAACGATCTCCCCGATGCCGGAAAAGTCATACGCGCCGAGCGCCGCCGTGCCGGCCCCGTCGTCGGCGCCGGCGCGGGAGACGGTGATGTTCGCACCGTTCGATTCGGAACCGGCGGCGCTGAGGTCGCGATCGAGATCGATGGTGATGACTTTGAACGGCGCGAGCCGCGCGACCAGCGCCGTAAGCGGCCCGTCAAAGAGCAGGCGCCCCTTGTCGATCACGATGATTCGACGGCACAGCGCCGTTACGTCGGCCATGTAATGCGACGTGAGAATCACGGTCGCGCCGCTGGCGCGGTTGTGCTCGGCGATGAATCCGCGGATGCGGGCCTGCATCGTGATATCGACGCCGATCGTCGGCTCATCGAGAAAGAGCACGCGCGGCTGATAGAGCAGCGCCATGCACAGCTCGCATTTCATCCGCTCGCCGAGCGAGAGCGTGCGCACCTGCTTTTTCAGCACGCCGCCGAGGTCGAGCAGTTCGATCAGCGTATCGAGCGTCTTGCGGCCGGCGGCGTGATCGACGCCATAGACCGCCTGCTGCACCAGGAACGAGTCCATCGCGGGCAAGTCCCAGTTGAGCTGGCTGCGCTGGCCCATCACCAGGCTGATCTGCCGCAGAAAGCGCGCCTCGCGCCGCCACGGCACGAAGCCATTGACCTTGGCGCTGCCCGCGCTGGGGTGCAACAGCCCCGCGAGCATCTTCAACGTGGTGGTCTTGCCGGCGCCGTTGGGACCGAGAAAGCCGACAATCTCGCCCGGCGCAATCTTTAGCGTCACGTCGGCGACGGCGTGAACGTCCTTGTATCGGCGGCGCCACAGGCTGCGCATAGCCGCCGAAAAGCCGCCTTCGCGTTCCGGCACACGAAAAGTCTTGGTCAAACCCTCGGTTTGGATCACGACATCCTGGACGCCGGCGCTGCTGTGAATCATCGCCTTCTATCGTAGGGCATGTGCGCGGGGCTGCGGCATGGCCGGCCGCGCGGTGGATCGCGACAGGGCGCACTCAAGCGCTTTCCGCCCATGCCCTGAAAACGGTTGGGACAAGCTTCCAGTTTTGCCATCAAAGCGGGTAGGACGGGCTTCCAGCCAAGTTATGAATGCGGGTGGGACAGGCTTCCAGCCAAGTTATGAATGCGGGTGGGACAGGCTTCCAGCCTGTCGACGACTCGCACTGTGAAGTCGCTCCACGGGTTCGCCCCGACAGCCGGAAGACTGCGATGGTATGGTGAATTGCTGCCGAGCTGCGCCAATTCTCTGCCACGCATGAACGATGCATGCCCAGATTCGTTTCCTTGGACTGCCGTGCCGACCTGTGCCTTCGTTGGTTGAGCGCCGCACGGGCCGGAGGCCCATGCTACCCGCGCGAGACGGGATTAGATTTTCTATCCGGCTTCCCCTTCCCACATTCCCACATTCCCTCCTGCGCACGCATTCAACGACGCACGGGCCGGAGGCCCATGCTACCCGCGCGAGACGGGATTAGATTTTCTATCCGGCTTCCCCTTCCCACATTCCCACATTCCCTCCTGCGCACGCATTCAACGACGCACGGGCCGGAGGCCCATGCTACCCTTGGTTCGAACCCATCCGATGAAGCGTGACGGTGCCCTAGACGCCGGGCCGGGCCGCCGCATAATGCCGGTTCATGTTCACGCATGGGGTGCATCTCGGCGGCGAGCGCTTCATGATCGGCGTGAGTTCAGCCCTTCGTCGTGTGATCGATCAAGCGCTGCGCGTCGCACCCACAAATGCGACCGTGCTCATCAGCGGCGAAACCGGCTCGGGCAAAGAGCTGGTCGCGCGGCTGATTCACCGGGCGGGCATCCGCCGCGATAAACCGCTGGTGGTGTTCCATTGCGGCAGCGCGCCCGAGGCACTGCTGGAGAGCGAGTTGTTCGGCTATGAGCGCGGCGCCTTCACCGGCGCGACGCGGCCGCACGCCGGGCTTTTCGAGCGGTCCGCCGGCGGCACCCTGCTGCTCGACGAAGTCGGCAACATCTCGCCGGCGGCACAGGCCAAGCTGCTGCGCGTGCTGCAAGAGCGGCGGATATCGCGGCTGGGAGGGACCGTTCAGATCGAAACCGACGTGCGCGTCCTCGCAACGACCCAGCACGACCTGCGAAAACTCGCGGCCCGCGGCCGCTTTCGCGAAGACCTTTTCTATCGGCTGAATGTCTTTCCGGTATACGTGCCGCCGCTGCGCGCGCGGCGTGAAGACATCGCGCTGCTGGTTGACTATTTCCTCGAAGAGAGCGCCCGGCGCAATCGCTGTCGCAAGGCCGAGCTGGCCGAAGACGCGCTGGCCGCGCTGATCTGTCATCACTGGCCCGGCAACGTGCGCGAGTTGCAGGCCACGCTCGAGCGCTGTCAGCTCATCGCACAAAGCGGCGCGATCACGCTGGCGCTGCTGCCCGCGGAGATCCGCGATGGCTGCGTCCCGCCGCGGCAGGGCGAAACGTATTCATCGCTGGCCTATGCGCAGCGGCTGATGATCGCGCGCGCTCTGCACCAAACCCATTGGGACTATGCCAAGGCCGCCGAGGCTCTCGGCCTCTCGCGGCCGGCGCTGCGGCAATTGGTCACGGCGCTGGGGCTGACGCGCGAGTGACGGGGCGGGTTGTCAGCCCGCCCGGTCTGCGCAACGGGCGCGTCAGCGCCCCGCGGCCATCTGTGCCGCCGTGTTCACCTGCTCGCTGAGACGCTGGTGCGGCGGGCGGAGGCGGCGATTCTCGACTTCCCAGACATAGCTATGGATCAGCACGTCTTTGGGAATCAGCGGCGATGAGCGTAGCAACTCGACCTGCCGGGCCGACACTTCGTCCACGTCGGTGAACGTCTTGATCCAGCGGGCGAAGGCGCCGGGTGCAAGCTTCAATTCCGGCAGGGCGGGATCGATCGGCAGCGCATCAGGATCGATGCCCTTCTCGCGCAGCGCCGCGGTCAGCGTCTCGCCCGTCGCCGACATCATCCCGCATTCGGTGTGATTGACGACGATGATCTCGCGCGTACCGAAGAAGTTGGTGGTCAGCATCGCCGAGCGCAGCGCGTCATCGGTCACGAGGCCGCCGGCGTTGCGAAAGACGTGGGCGTCGCCCTCGCGAATGCCGAGGGCCTGTTCGACGGGCAGGCGCTCATCCATGCACGCGAGCACCCAAAGGCGGCGATTGTTGGGAATGCGCAGTTGCCGGCGCAGGGCATAGGCGCGTTTTTCGGCAAATTCCAACTCCAGTTGTGAATGCAGCATGTGAACAGCTCCAGTGAAAAAATAGAGACAATCTGGCGTTGCGCAGAACGGCCGACAGCAGCCGGCTACAACGTCAGCGAAACGAGCGGATTAACAACAGCAACAACGAGAGCAGCCGACCAGGACGGACGGCGCAACAAACTGGCGGGATGTGAGGAGGTTCTCTCTCACAATCAATAGTATAGCAGCGCAACCTGCCGTGAAAAAAACTTCATGCGATGATTCCCGGCTGCAACGCCCCGAGATCACGCTGACCTTTCGGGTTCACGCGAGCATCGCACGGCCCCAACCGCGACAGCTAAAACGCCGCCACGCCCGTGATCTCGCGTCCGACCGCGAGCTGGTGGATCGTCTCCGTGCCCTCGTAGGTGATGACGCTTTCAAGGTTCATCGAATGGCGGATCGGGCAGCATTCGACGCTGATGCCGCCGGCGCCGAGCAGGTCGCGGCACTCGCGGGCCACGTCGAGGGCCATGCGGACGTTGTTCCACTTCACGAGGCTGACCTGGCTGTAATGCATGCGCCCCTCATCCTTGAGCTTGCCGAGTTGCCAGCTCATGAGCTGCGCCGCGGTGATCTGCCGCACGATGTTGGCGAGGCGCTGCTGAATGATCTGCTTCTCGGCGAGCGGCTTGCCGAAGAGCACGCGCTGCTTACAGAAGTTCAGCGCTTCCTGATAGCAGGCCTGGGCCGCGCCGATCGCGCCCCAGGTGATGCCATAACGCGCCTGTGTCAGGCACGAGAGCGGCCCGCCCAGGCCGCGCGCCTCCGGCAGGCGATTCGCATCAGGCACGCGGACATTGTCGAAGAACAGCTCACTCGTCACCGACGCGCGCAGCGAGAATTTGTGCTTGATGTCGCGCGACGTGTAGCCCGGCATGCCCTTCTCAATGAGAAAACCGCGAATGCCGTCGTCGGTGTTGGCCCAGACGACCGCGACGTCGGCGATCGTGCCGTTGGTGATCCACATCTTTGCGCCGTTGATGACCCAGTCGCCGCCCGACTTCTTGGCGATCGTCTTCATCGCGCCGGGGTCGGAGCCGCCGTCCGGCTCGGTCAGGCCGAAACAGCCGATCTTGCGGGCCTTGGCCATCTCGGGCAGCCAGCGCTGCTTCTGCTCCGGGGCGCCGAAAGCGTGAATCGGGAACATCACCAGGCCGCTTTGCACGCTCGCAAAGCTGCGCAGCCCGCTGTCGCCGCGCTCCAGCTCCTGCATGATCAGGCCATAGGCGATGTTGGAGAGGCCGGCGCAGCCGTAATCGTGAAAGGTCGGCCCGAAGAGGCCCATTTCGGCCATGTCGGGGACGAGCTGAAACGGAAATTTCTCATGCTCAAAGCAATCGGCGGCGAGCGGGAGATAGCGCTCATCCACCCAGCGCCCAACGGTCGCCTGAATTTGGCGTTCGTCGTCGGTCAGCAGCGTGTGCAGGCTGAGAAAATCGGGCGACTTCGAATCAATGAGCAACTGATCCTGCTTCAGCACGGGGGCGTCTCCATTGGGTCTCTGTATCAGTAGATGATAGCCGAAACCCGCGGGCCGCCCAATGGAGCGAGGGGTTCATGCCGTGCCAGACAATTGCAGGCACATAGCTGGCCAAACCCGATCAACCGAAGCCTGCTCGACCTATTCAGCTCGACAATCCACTCAGCGATTCTCGTCGGTTGCCGCGGAATGCCGACCGGGCTGGTTTTCCGCCAGTGGAAGGGCCGGCTCGATTTCCACCTGTCGCCCGCGCGTCATCATTCGCAGCGGTCGATTCAGCAACACCGGGCTGATCGGCCAGCGATGGCCAAAGGATGTCGAGACCACCACCGCCGGCCCGCCGCGCTCCGGCAGATGATAGCGCAGCAGCGCCACGACCGCGGCCTGCAGGTCGGATTCGCGTGTGTGAAAATCCCCGACGATCACGCCCGCGAGGCGCTCAAACCAACCCGCCAGCTTCAGTGCCGCCAGGTAGCGATCGACTCGGTACGGCTCTTCCTTCAGGTCTTCGAGAATCAGCCAGCGTCCATCGGGCCGCAGTCGCCGCGCCAGCGGACCCGCCAGCATCGCCGCCAGCACGCTCAGACACCCGCCAATCAGCCGCACGCGCCCGGAGCTGACGCGGCCCGCTACACTTTGCCCTGTCAGCGGCGCATGCCATGCTGCCCATACGCGGCGCACAGCCGTTTCGGTGTCGGCCACGACCTCGGCGTCGGCTTTGGCTTTCGCAGCGGCTGCGCGAGCGACGTTGACGCCTCCTGGGCCGGGCGCATCGCCCCACAGCGCCGGCAACAGCCGCCAAAACTCGGCAAACGCCGCCCGCGCGACGGCGGGCGGCTCGTACTTCCACGCGAGATAATTGGGACATAGCCAGTAAACGCCGCGCCCCTGCGCATACGCCGCGACGTGATTAACGAGCGTGGTGATCTCGCTGAAACCCAGGAACCACAGCGGCGCGGCGCGCCGGCGCAGCGGCTCAAAATCCAACTGGGGCAGGATGCGCGTCAGCCACGCCCCGCCGCTGGCGGAGACGATCACGCGCGTCTGCGGGTCGGCGAGTGCGGCGTTCAGATCGGCGGCCCGGGCGCGATCATCGCTCCTGCCGCCCGAGAGCGGCCGCTCTTCGGCGGCCAGCAGCTTTCGATTGGCGGTCAGGCGCACCTGCGACGGCAAGGCCGCCGCACACAGCGCCAGATAGTCGTCGAGACCGCGGCACGCGAGCCGGCCCAGGTCTTTGCTCAGCGGATTGGCCGCCGCCATCAGGTGCACGCGCGGGCCGCCGCGCCGCCGTCTTTGCGGCCTCGATTCGCCGGGCCTCGATTCGCCGGGACTCAGTTTGCTCGACCTTAATTTGCTGGACGCCATGCCCCGCGAGCATAACACAGCGCCGGCGGAGGGTGCTGATGAGCAGATCGCGGCGTTACTATACTTCTGTGGCTATGAAGATCATCCTCAACGGCGAACCCCACACCCTCGACGGACCGCTCTCCGTGGCCGACTTGATCGCGCGGCTGGAGCTGACGCCGCCGCGCGTGGCGGTCGAAGTCAACGAACAGCTTGTCCGCCGCGCCCAATACGCTCAGACGCCATTGGGCGAGAACGATCGCGTCGAAATTGTCACGCTTGTGGGAGGCGGATAAGCATGCTTCAGGCAGTCACGTCGACCGCCGCTGGAATGCCCCCGGTCGGCACACCCAATGCCGAGCCGGTGGTGCCGCCGCTGCAGTTGGGTGGATTTTCGTTTCACTCTCGGCTGTTGGTCGGCACGGGCAAGTATCTCCGTGACGGCCAGCCCGACTATGAGCTGATGCGCGCCGCGCTGGCGGCCTCCGGAGCGGAGGTCGTTACGGTCGCCGTTCGACGGGAGCGGCTTTACGACGCCGCCGGCCGCAGCATTCTCGATTTTCTCGACCTGAATCGGCTGATCATCCTGCCGAACACGGCGGGTTGTTTCAGTGCGGCCGACGCGGTTCGCGCGGCGCGGCTGGGGCGCGAGTTGCTCGAGGGCCTCGGCAACGCGGGCGCGCGTTGGGTGAAGCTGGAAGTGCTCGGCGATCGTCAGACGCTGTTGCCTGATCCGATCGAGACGCTCAGCGCGGCCAAGGAGCTGTTGGCCGACGGCTTTATCGTGCTGGCGTATGCCAACGACGATCCGATCTTGTGCCGGCGGCTCAAGGCCGCCGGCTGCGCGAGCGTCATGCCGCTCGGCTCTCCGATCGGGAGCGGCCAAGGCATCCTGAATCCGTGGAACATCCGCATCATTCTCGAACAGTTGAAGGACGGCGACCCCGATTATCCGGTGATTGTCGACGCCGGCGTCGGCACGGCCTCGGACGTGACGATCGCGATGGAACTGGGCGCCGACGGCGTGCTGCTCAATACCGGCATCGCATCCGCCGCCGACCCTGTGCAGATGGCGCACGCGATGCGGGCAGCTTGTTGCGCGGGCTACTGGGCCGGCCGCGCCGGGCGCATCCCGCGAAAGCTCTACGCCAGCGCATCCTCGCCCCTGGACGGCACAATTGCGCCGCGCGCCGGCGGAGCCGCGCCGTGACACCGCCACGCGAAACCGTGGTTTCCGCGCCGGCCCTTCGAAACGGGCCGACCGGCGTTTCCGTACCGACCTGTCCGGTCGATCGAATCTCACGCCGCCGGCGAAATCAGGCCTGCATCTGGATTCTGGCGCTGGGGATGATCAACATCCTGGGCTATACGCTGATCTACGCGGCTCTCGGCGGCGATGCGCATAACGGCACGCGCAGCATCAGCCTCGACCCCGACGGCCGCGTGACCGAGGCGTTCTTCCTCCGCGGACACCACCTCAGTTCACCCCACGGACGCCCGCGCGAAGTGACCCGCGCGACGTGGATCTACAGCTATCTCCATTCGATCTCGATCCCCCTGACCGCCGGCGCCATGATCATCAGCATGCTGATTCTCGCGCGGCCCCACATCCTGGCGACCATGCGCGACGGCTGGATCAGCGGCGAAACTTTTGTCGTCGCCTTCGCGACCATCATCATTCTTTCGAGCGCGGCGGTGACGTTCTTCTTCACCTGGGAGTTTGTCACACAGTTGACGCGCAAAGCGTGAGTGCCCGCGCGCATAGCCGTTCTCGCATTCGCGGCAGGCGCGGATCGCGGCAAGAATCTGCATTCAAAATCAGAGCCGCGACCGTAAGGAAGCGGAGCTTCTCGGAAAATCTGATCACTCCCAATCGGCCAAGACTCTGCAATCTCTAGCCATTGATTGAACTGGTGGAGCAACGGCTACTGACCACTCCCTGACGGTCGCGGCTCTGCAAAAGACGCTCCGACGGTCGCGTCGCTGCAAGACGAGAGTACCACTCTAACAATGCGGACGAAAACCGACGGCCCTACCCGGCTACAGGCGTAGGCTTGCTTTCCGCCGGCAGCACCGGGTCGCCCCCCTCGCCATTGGCGCTGGCGGGCGCGCCGTTGGCGTCGCCGAGCGCGCCATACGTGCGCGTCGCGGTCGGCGCCGGCGCCGGTGAAGAGGTCTCATCCTCGTAAAATTCCGGCACGATCTCCTTCAGCCGCCGCCGCGCCTGCTCGCGCGTCATGCCGTCGGATTCGCTCACGAGCGCTTCGATCTGGCGCAGCAGACGATCCCATTCCGGCGGGATGATGCGCCAGATGCCGATCTTCGGGTGCGGTGTGCGCGCCACGTCCTCGCCTTCGATCGCCAGCTCTTCAAAGAGCTTCTCGCCGGGGCGGATGCCGGAAAACTCGATGCGGATGTCCTCGTCCGGGCGGAATCCGGAGAGGATGATCATCTGCCGCGCGAGATCGACGATCTTGACCGGCTCGCCCATGTCGAGGACGAAAATCTCGCCGCCGTGTCCCATCGAAGCCGCCTGCAGAACGAGCTGCGCGGCTTCCGGAATGGTCATGAAATAGCGCACCATGTCGGGATGCGTGACGGTGACCGGCCCGCCGGCCGCAATCTGCTGACGGAAGATCGGGATGACGCTGCCGGACGAGCCGAGCACATTGCCGAAGCGCACGGTGACGAATTGCGTGCCGGTGCGTGCATTCAGCCCTTGGATATACATCTCCGCGACGCGCTTCGAGCAACCCATCACGCTGGTCGGGTTGACCGCCTTGTCGGTCGAGATCATCACGAACTTTTCGCAGTTGTGCCGGGTCGAGCAATCGGCCACGACGCGCGTGCCGTGAATGTTGTTCTTGATCGCCTCGCCCGGGTTGTACTCCATCATCGGCACGTGCTTGTGGGCGGCGGCGTGAAAGATCGCCATCGGCTTCTCGCGCGCAAAGATCGCGTCCATGCGGCCGGCGTCGGTGATGTCGGCGATGTAGGGCACGAAGTCGATGTCCTTGAAGCCGCGCCGCAGCTCGCGATCGATCTCGAACAGATGGTGCTCCGACTGCTCCACCAGCAGCAGCCGTTGCGGGTGAAACGCGCAGATCTGCCGGCACATTTCCGAGCCGATCGAGCCGCCGGCGCCGGTCACCATCACGACGCGGTTACGAATGAACTTGGCGATCTCATCATCGTCGAGCTTCACCGGGGCCCGGCCGAGCAGGTCGTTGATCTCGACCGTGCGGATTTCGCTGACTTTGGCCCGGCCCGCGATCAGGTCGCTCATCGCCGGCAGCGTCTTGAACCGCAGGTTGGCGCCCTGGCACAGCTCAATCACGCGACGGATGCGCGTGCGCCCCGCCGACGGAATCGCGATCAAGATCTCATCGACGTTGTGCTCGGCGCAGATCGCCTTGATCTGGTCGATCGGGCCGAGCACCTCGAAGCCGTGAATCATGGCCCGGTGCTTGGCCGGATCGTCATCGAGAAAGCCGACGATCTGATAGTGCATCACCGGCATGCGCAGCACTTCACGGGCGGCGTTCTCGCCGGCGTTGCCCGCGCCGACGATCAGCAGTCGCGGCGCCGCCCCCTCCGCGACCGGGCGCACCTCTTCGTGATAGAGCCGCACGGCCAGCCGCGCGCCGCAGACCAGCGCGATCGTGCCGGCGAAGTCCAACAGAAACACCGAATCGGGAAAGCGATCGTCAAAGGGGTGAAAATCGAGCCGAACGCCCAGCATGTCGGCGAAGTAGTCGAGATTTTGCAGCGTGTAATACAGGATGAAGAGAAAGAAGAAGCTGATCCACGCCGCCTGCGTGATCGCGAACACGTCGCGCAGGCTCACGTATCGCCACGAGCCGCGATGCATCCCCATCACGCCGAAGACGATCAACTTGATCACCAGCACCGCCGCCAGCAGCGGCAGGAAATACTCCGTGATCCAGTTGACGCCGTTGGCGAATGTGAAATTGAAGTTCGACGCGATGCAAAACGAGAGGAACCACGCCACGGCGAAGACGCCGACGTGGGCCAGCATGCTCAACATTAACCGGTTGCGCCGCCCCCATTCCCGCCACCAACTGCCGGCCATCGGCTCAGACGAATTCATGGCGCGCAACTGCTCTCCCGATGCTGATGCCCACATGCGGCGCGGCGGACCGGCCCGGCGCCGCCGACGCGGTCCACTTCTAGCGCACGCCCGCCTTCATCGCGGCGCCGAAGATCATGATGTCGTAGGACGAGTCATTCTCAAACTGGGTGGCCAGTTCTTCCGCCCGCTTGGCCAGTTGCACCGCGCGGGTCTTGTCCTTCAAACGCCAGGCGCAATACGAAGACATCGCATGCGCCAGTGCCGAGTTCGGCTGCTCGTCCGCCTCGCGCAGATAACGCCGCACTTGTGCGTCCAGCACGATGGATTGTTCGCCCGCCTTGTTCACATCGCCAAAGAACTGATGCAGGTCGTCCGGGTCGGACTTGAACAGGTTCGGATTCCGCCGCACCGACGCCAGCAGATTCGCCATGCAGAATTGAAAGCGCCCCTGCTCCATCGCGGCGTGCGCCAGCAACAGCGTCGGCAAGGCGCTGGTCGTGTTGATCGTGCGCATCAGGCTCAGCGAGCGCACCGCCGCCGAGAGATCGTCCGCACAGTTCTTGCACTGCCAGTATTCGCGGTCGGCCGTGCCCTTTATTGTGCCCTTGCGAAAAAGCAGCAGCGCCTGATCCTCAGTGGTCGCAACGCTCGTCGCGGTCGTGTCCAGCAGCAGCGACGACACCGCAGGCACCGGCTGCTCCGGCTTGGCGGGCGGCGGCGCCGCCATCCCCATCAATTCCTGAAACGGCGTGCGCTCCGGCCGCGGCGTATGGAGCGGCTGCGACAGCGGCGGAAGATTGGAGATCGGCGTCGTGCCATAGGTCGGGAAAATCTCGGTATCGAGCGCGTTGCCGAGATAGGTGTCACCCATGCTGCCCGGAGGAGCCGCTCCGCCCATGCCATAGGCGTAGAAAAGCATGTCCTTCCGCGTGGAGCGCATCAGCGAGCTTTCGCCAAACGGACCAACCGTCCCCGTACCCGATTGGCCGATCTGCGCCCCAATCGGTAATAGCCCCGCGGTGGCCTGGCCGCTGCCGAAACGCTTCACGCCATAGAGGCTCGCCATCCCGCTGGTTCCGCCTTGCGAGGTGCCCAGCAGCGGATTGCGCCCGCCCAGGTCACGCACACCCAGCGCGGTGAAATTCCCGCCGATCTGCTGCGACCCACCGGATTGCGATGGGCGATTGAACTGGATGCCATCCGAAGCGTAGATTTGAGCCAAACACGTGCTTGCGAACGAACCAAGCATCCACACCCCGATTATCAGCGCGCGTATTCGCACGGCTTGCGTTCCCATAATGACTCCTCATCGGCACAGTGCAGTATCCGACTGCTTCCTATCTTACCATTTACCGTCCGATCGTGACACCGGTTCGCGACGGTGACATGCAATGGCCGGTGATTTCTTCAGTAAATCATGATCGACGATCGGGTTGCCGCGCGTGCGGATGGACCAATCTCCCCACAAAGAGGGCAAGCATGTCAGAAATCGTGCGAAATCGGCCGGCACCTTTGACTTCTTATAGTTCGAAACTATCCTTACACTGTAAATTAAACAGCGCTAAGATGATTAGCGTTATTAGGATAGACCGACGATGTCCTGCCAGAAACGCGGGGCAAAATAGCTCATAACTATCTTTGGGAAAATAGGTTGTCATCGGAAGATCGACGTGCAAGAGAACGCCAGGCCGTGCAGGAGAAGATCCTCTCCGCCGCCCGCGAGCTGTTCATTGAGTACGGCTATGACGCCGTCAGCTTGCGGAAAATCGCCGAGGCGATCGACTACACCGCGCCGGCGCTCTACACGCATTTCAAAGACAAGACCGAGCTGCTCCGCGAGCTGTGCCGGCGAGATTTCGCGTCACTCTCGCAGCGCTTCTTCGAACTGACCAATGTCACCGATCCGCTCGCCCGCATCATCGCCACGGGGCAGGCTTATGTGCGCTTCGCGCTCGAGCACCCCAATCACTATCGGCTCATGTTCATGACGCCGAAGGTTGCCGAGATCGAGCCGTCGGCGGAAGATTTTCAAAAGCGTGGCGACCCGGAGCAGGACGGCTACGCCTTTCTCAACGCTGCCGTCAGTGAAGCGCTTCGCGCCGGTCGCTTTCTAGCGGAATTGACGGACCCCGAGCTGATTACGCAGGTGCTCTGGTCGGGCATGCATGGCGTCGCCAGCCTCCAGATCACGCACAGCGAGGACAAGTGGGTTGAGCTGCGCCCCTTCGCGGCCCGCGTGCGGCTCATGATCCACGCGCAATTGCGCGGCATGCTGCGGAATCCGGAAGAGTTGACGCTGCTCGAAGCGCCCGCAAGCGAGGGAGGCTCGGCGTGATTCTCTTTGCGATCAAAATGCTGATGGGAGACCGGCTCAAGTACATCGGCCTGGTCGCGGGCATCGCGTTCGCCGCGCTGCTCATCACGCAGCAGGCTTCGATTCTCGTCGGCCTGACGCATCAGACCGGCGCGTTCATCCGCGACACGTCGCAGGGCGACATCTGGGTGATGGACGAGCAGGTGCGTTTTTCACAGGACACGCTGGGCCTGCCCGATACGACGCTTTATCGCGTCCGCGGCGTGGACGGCGTCGAGTGGGCCGTGCCGCTGTATCAGGGCTTTCTCAAGGCCCGGCTGGCGGACGGCTCGCGCCAGACCGTCATTCTGGTGGGCGTGGACGATGCGACGTTCATCGGCGCCCCGCCGGAGATGGTCGAGGGCAAGATCACCGACCTGCGCGAAGACAAGGCCGTCATCGTCGATGTCGAGGCCGCACAGGAAAAACTGATTCGCAAGCGCGGCGACGGCGCCGGTGCAAAAGTTGGGGATCTGCTCGACATCAACGACAACGAAGCCCGCATCGTCGGCATCTACAAAGGCAGCAAGTCGTTCTTCTGGGAGCCGATGATCTTCACCACCTACTCGCGCGCCCTGAAGATGGCGCCGCGCGAGCGCAAGCTGACCGCGTATGTCATCGCGAAAGTACAGCCCGGCTATGACAAGAAAGAGGTCGCGGCGCGGATCGAGTCGGCGACCGGCCTGAAGGCCCGGACCAACGCCGAATTCGAACAATCGACCGCCGATTACATCCTCAAGGAGACGGGGATTCTCGTGAATTTCGGCCTGGCCGTCGGGCTGGGGTTCATCATCGGCATGCTCGTTGTCGGCCAGATGCTCTACAACTTCACGATCGACAACCTGCGCTATTTTGGCACGCTCAAGGCCATGGGCGCTACCAACTGGCTGCTGATCGCGATGGTCCTCGTGCAGGCCCTGACGGTCGGCGCGATCGGTTATGGCATCGGCGTCGGCGCCGGCGCGGTGCTCGGCGAGATCGTCGGACAGGCGGGCCTGGCTTTCCTGCTGCCGTGGCAGATTGTCGTGTTCACGGCGGTGTCGACGGCGGTGATTTGCGTCTTGGCGGCGCTGCTGAGCGTGATACGCGTATTGCGGCTGGAGCCGGCGATCGTATTTAAGTCCTAGCTCGAGGCTGCGGGCGGAGCAGGCTTCCAGCCGGTTTCACAATCGACAGGCAGGATGCCTGTCCCACCCGTGCTGCCGGCGGCTCGGAAAGTATGGGTGCAGCAGGCTTCCAGCCCGCTCACAGCCAGACACGCAGACCGCCGGTCTCACTCTGGCAGCTGGTTGGATGCGCATGGTTTGCGAGCGCGTTTGTCGGGAGCAGTGGATGGTTGCGATGACGAATGGAACAGCGGTCACTTGTCGCGGCGTCACCAAGACCTATGGGTCAGGTGATACCGAGGTGCTCGCACTGCGCGGCGTCGACATTGAGGTTCAGAATGGCGAGTTGCTCATGCTGGTCGGTCCGTCTGGCTGCGGCAAGACCACGCTGATCTCCATCATCGCCGGCATTCTCAATCACGACGCGGGCGATTGCGTCGTCTTCGGCCATGACCTTCAGCACCTGCGCCAGCGCGACCGCATTCGCTTCCGCGGCAAGAACATCGGTTTTGTCTTTCAATCCTTCAATCTGATCCCGACGCTGACGTCGGCCGAAAACGTCGCCGTACCGCTGCTGCTCAATGGCGTGGCCCGTCGTGAAGCGATGAAGCGCGCCGCCGACGTGCTGGAGCGCGTAGGTCTAAAGGAAAAAATCCGCGTGTACCCTGCGCAGCTTTCCGGCGGCCAACAGCAGCGCGTCGCGATCGCCCGGGCGTTGGTGCATAACCCGCGCCTGATTGTCTGTGACGAGCCGACCAGCGCGCTCGATCACGAAACCGGCCACCGCGTGATGGAGCTGATGCGCTCCGTTGCGGTCGGGCCGGACCGCGCGCTCATCATTGTGACGCACGACTCCCGTATTTTTGAATTCGCCGACCGCATCGCGCGCATGGATGACGGCCGCATCGAGAAGGTCGTCACTTCGCCGGCGGAGCTGTGAACAACGAGAGCAGGAAGTAGAGGTTCTGCATGATTTCACGAATAGGTTTGCCGTTGATCGCCGTCCTCGGCGTGGCTTTTGCCTGGCACATGGTCGCCCGGACGAATCAGCCGGTGGTGGCGGCCCAACCCGTCGTCCCCCCGGCGGAACCGGAATTCTCCGAGCGCATCTCAGGCGCCGGCATCGTGGAGGCCAGCACTGAGAACATCGCCGTCGGCACGATTTTGCCGGGCGTCGTCAGCGAGGTCTTCGTCAAGGTCGGCGACCGCGTCCAGCGCGGCGCCCCGCTCTTCGCGATCGACGCGCGCGATTGGCTGGCCGAGCGGGCCGTCCGCCTGGCCCAGATCGGCATTGCGAAGGCGCAGCTTGAGCGGCTGCGCGCGGCGCCGCGGCCGGAGGACGTGCCGCCGGTCGAGGCGCGCGTGAAAGAGGCCGAGGCGGCCCTGACGGACGCCCGCAATCAGTGGAACATCGCCGAAGCCCTCACCGACAAGCGCGCCATCAGCACCGAAGAACTGGATCGGAGGCGCATGGCGGTGCAGGTGGCCGAAGCGCGACTGGCGCAGAGCAAGGCGCAGCTCGACCTGATCCAAGCGGGCACCTGGAGGCCGGAGTTGCTCGTGGCGGAAGCCGAATTAGCCCAGGCCGAGGCCGCGCTCCAGCGCATCGAAACCGACATCGAGCGAGCGACGGTGCGCGCCCCGGTCGATTGCACGATTTTGCAGGTCAAGACGCGTGTCGGCGAGTTTGCCCAGACCGGCCAGCTCGCGACGCCGCTCATGCTCGTGGGCGATACGCAGCAACTGCACGTACGCGCCGACATTGACGAAAACGACGCCTGGCGGTTTCAGGCGACCGCCAGTGCGGTGGCGTTTGTGCGCGGCAATCGCGATCTCTCGACGCCGCTGACCTTCGTGCGCGTCGAGCCGTATGTCGTGCCCAAGCGCTCGCTGACCGGCGATAGCACGGAGCGCGTCGATACACGCGTCTTGCAGGTGCTCTATCGCTTCGACCCGGCGGCGCTCTCGGTCTATGTCGGCCAGCAGATGGACGTTTTCATCGAGGCCCCGCGAAGCAAGGGCGCCACAACGCAAACAGCAGGCCGCTGATTCGGGAGAGGCGAGCGCGCTGTAGCGTCGGCCCTCTGTGGCCGACGGCGTATTCCGGTGGCAGTCGGCTTACTCCCGACCCGGCGTTGGGTACGGAGCCCCAACGCTACAGCACTGCGACCCGCCGGGGCCGACCGTCGGAAGCAGAACATCTATCCCCTGACGAGAAAGATCACTGTGCAGTCCATCCCGACCAACCCCACTCATCCCGATCGACCCGGAAGGTCCCCCCTTCGCCGCGCGCTGGCCATCAGCTCACTAGGCGTTTCGGCGTTGCTCGCCGGCTGCGCAGTCGGGCCTGACTATGTTCAGCCTGATGCGAACGTCCCCACGCAATTTGCCCGTGCCGCGGAGAGACCCGCCGTCACCGAGCGCGACACGTTGGCGACGTGGTGGACGACGCTGAATGATCCGCTGCTGACCGAGCTGGTCCGCCGCGCGATCGCCGACAATCTCGATCTCAAGCTCGCCGACGCGCGCGTGCGCCAGTCGCGCGCGGCGCGTGGCGTGATTGCCGCGGACTTTGGCCCGAATATCGACATGCGCGGCTCCTATGCCCGCCAGCGCCAGAGCGCCAACCAGTTTGTCTTTGGCGGCAACGGCGGCGGAGCGCGCGGGCTGCTCTCGCGGCTGCCGGGTATTTCGATTCAGCCGGGCCAGGCCGGCCCTGACGGCGTGATCGGTCCGCCGACGATCACAGTCAATCCTTCCGGAGCGGGCGGCGCCGGCGGCGGGGGCGGCGGCTTTCCTTTTGGTCAGTTTGAGCAGGATCTGTATCAACTCGGCTTCGACGCCACCTGGGAAATCGACGTGTGGGGCGGCATTCGCCGCGCCGTCGAGGCCGCACAGGCCGACATCGCCGCCGCCGACGAATCGCGCCGCGACGTGCTCGTCACGCTGATTTCTGAAGTCGGCCGCAACTATGTCGAGCTGCGTGGTTTTCAGAAGCGGCTCGAGATCGCCCGCCGCAACATCGCGGCGCAGCGTGACACGCGCGATCTGGCCCGCTCGCGCTTCGCGGCCGGCCTGGTGGGCGAGTTGGACGTGGCACAGGCGGATTCTCAGCTAGCCAGCAGTGAATCGGTGCTGCCGTTGCTCGAGGCGGGCGAGGCGCAGGCCGCGCATCGCCTCGGCGTGCTGCTGGGGCAGGCGCCGGGCGCGCTGCTCGCCGAGTTACAGCCCGCCGCGCCGATTCCGCTTGGGCCGCCGGGTGTTCCGGCGGGCTTGCCGTCGGATCTGCTGCGCCGCCGGCCCGACATTCGCCGCACCGAGCGTGAGCTGGCCGCGGCGACGGCGCGGATCGGCGAGGCGACCGCCGATCTCTTCCCGCGTTTTTCGCTGACGGGTTCGTTCGGCACGGTCAGCGCCGACATTGCGAATATCCTCGATTGGCGCAGCCGGGCATTTAACATCGGTCCGAGCGTGCGGTGGCCAATCTTCGACACCTGGCGGATTCGTTCGAACATCGAGGTGCGAAATGCTCAGCAGGAGCAGGCGCTGCAGGCGTACTATTCCGCGATTCTGATCGCGTTGGAAGACGTCGAGAACGCGCTGACGCTCTACGCCGCCGAGCAGCGCCGCTTTCGCTCACTACAGGAAGCGGTCACGGCCAATCGGCGGGCGCTGGCGCTCTCATCCGAGTTGTATTCCAAGGGCTTGACGAGCTTCCTGAATCTGCTCGACGCCGAACGCTCGCTCTTTGCGTCCGAAGACGCGCTGGTGCAGAGCGAGCGGGCCGTGACGACCAACCTCATCGCGCTCTACAAGGCGCTCGGCGGCGGTTGGAGCGACGCGGCCCCAACCACCAATTCCGACGCGAGCGTACCGATGGCAGAATCAATGCCATAATGCAGCGCCGCGACCGTCAGGGAGCGGTCAGGATTTGCCGATTGCTCCACTTCCCTGCAGCGCCGCGACCGTCAGGAAGCGGTCACAGGATTCGCCGAAAAATCCGCTTCCTCACGGGCGCGGCTCTGCAAGAACGGGCGCGGCTCTGCAAGAAGGGGCGCGGCGCTGCAAGAAGGGGCGCTGCGTAAGAACAGGCGCGGCTCAGCAAGTGCTTTATTTCAGGTCAAAGAGCAGCACTTCCGCCGCTTCGACCGCGCGGATCGTCGGCGCGGCTTCGTCGGTCAGGGCCGCGCCGTCACCGGCCGTCAGTGTGTGCGGTCCAAGCTCGATGCGTCCGCGCAGGGTTTGAAGCCAGAGCCTTCGGCCTGTCGCCGCCGTGAAGTTCAGCGCCGTGCCTGCGGCAATCAGCGCGAGAAAAACTTCGACGTCCTGATGGATGCGCAGGGCGCCGTCGCGACCAGCGTACGATGCGACGCGCTGCCAGCGGCCGCGCCGGCCCTCTTCCGGAAAGGCGCGCTGCTCATAGCTGGGCGGCAGGCCGGCCCGCTCGGGCATGATCCAGATTTGATAGAAGTGCACCGGCTCGTCCGCGCTCGGATTGAACTCACTGTGGCGGATGCCTGTTCCGGCGGTCATGCGCTGAAATTCTCCCGGCCGCAGCACTTCGCCATTGCCAAGGCTGTCCTTGTGCTCGAGCGCGCCCGCCAGCACATAGGAAAGAATCTCCATGTCGCGGTGGCTATGCGTGCCGAAACCCTGGCCGGGCGCGACGCGGTCGTCATTCATCACGCGCAACGCGCCAAAGCCCATCTGCTCGGCGTCGTAATAGTCGCCGAAGGAAAACGTGTGCCGGCTGTCGAGCCAGCCGAGTTGAGTGCGGCCGCGCTGTTGAGCGGGTCTGATCGCGATCATGTGCAACTCCATTCGCGCCGGCCGAGCAGCCCGCCGCACGCGCGGCTGACCATACGCGGCCGGAACGGCTGGTTAAGCCTAGCCGCGCGAACCGCGCCGACAAGCCGACGACAACGATCGATCAGCGGCGACAAGAATGGAGATACACCGCGCGAACCGGATTGCCGCTGATTCGTACTTCGACGTCTCGCTAGTGCGACGGTGCGCCATTTCAGGGTCAATCAGACAACGAACTCGATCGCTCGCGGCGGCACTTGCGCCCGACCGATCGAAACGATGAGCAGCGGCGGCAACGCACGCTCGCCCGTCTGGCGCGATCGCCACGATCGCGCATCATTCTGCTGCGGCTTCCGAAGTCTTCAGATGACATTGAAACCACATGCGGTATATAAACATGACCACGCCGATCGCCAATGGGCGGCTTTTCTAGTACGATTCGATCGGCGAAGCCCCCCGTGCTAGTTTCGACCTAGCCACGACAATCAAGAATTCGAGGAGTCGCAGCATGTGCGTTGTCCATGTCCGTCGATTCATTCTGCTATTGTCTGTCGGCGCGCTCTGGGCGCTGCCGGCGATCGGCGTGCGAACCGCCGCGCAGCCGGGGCCTTACACACTCACTAATCTCAATATCAGCGGAAGCAGCCCGATCGGGTGGTCGACCAATGCGAGCGGCGATGCGGTCGGCTGGTCAACCATCTCCGGCCAATATCCGCAGGCGTTCGTCGTGAATGGCGGCACGGTGCAGTTCGCGGGAACCCTGCTGGGCAGCAGCGCGAGCTACATGATCGCCATCAACGATCAGCGCGTCGCCATCGGCAATCACGGCCTGGCGTTTGAGGTGCGGCGCGCCGCAATGCGCCGTCCCGGCGGGCCGTGGCAACCGCTCGGCACGCTCGGCGGAACCGACGCCGCCGCCAGTTCCATCAACAACCGCATGGAAATCGTCGGCTGGGCTGATGACGCGTCGCAGCGCACGCGCCCCTATCTCTGGCAGAACGGCGTGATGACGGCGTTGCCGGACTTGGGCGGCGTGTTTTCCGAGGCGCGTTGGATCAACGATCGCGGGCTGATCGTCGGAACCAGCGCCGGCGTGAATGAATCGCAACAGCGCGCCGTCTACTGGCAGAGCGGTGAAATCAACGCGTTTTCGAGTGCCGGCGTCATCTTTCAATTCCCCGTCTATGTGAACAACAGCGGCATATGCGCGGGTTTTGCCCGCTTCACGGACCTTCCCGGAAACACGCGCGGCGCGCTGTGGCGCGACGGCGCGCTCTTCAAGCGGCTCGGCTCGCTCGCCGACGGCACGCCGACGGAGCCGTTCTCCACAAGCGCGGCGGCCAGCGTCAACATCCACGGTACCATCGTCGGCACCAGCACGGTGAACGGCCCGCCGTCAGAGCCGCGCGCGTTCGTCTACCATCGCGGCGTGATGCGCGATCTGAGCGAACTCGTACCCGCCGGCTGGCGCATCGTGAACGTCGGTCCCGGCTCGTTGAATGACAGCGGGCAAATCATTGCGCAGGCCGTCTTCAACAATCAATTCCGCGTCGTGCGGCTGACGCCGGTGACGGCCCCCTGCCTGGGCGACATTACCGGCGACCGCAGCATCGGTTTGATGGACGTCTTCGCGCTGCTCGATGCCATGGGCTGCGCCGCCGGCTTCGAGGCCTGCACGGGTGATATCGACAACACCGGTGAGACGGATCTGCTCGACTACGCGACGCTCCAGACGCGGCTGGGCCGCAGTTGCCCGCCATAGTCGGGCGAATGCCTGATGCTGGGTGGAGCTGGCTGTCGGCCTGCTCCATCCATCCATTCAACCTTGATGGACTTCTCGCGCGCATCAGCCGACGCGACGCGCGCACCATGATCAACAATGCGCCGTGAGACGCGCCGGGCCAAAATCCAGCCCGTTACCGTAGCCGCGCGTCGCCCGTCGCGGCTACGCTGGCGGTGCCGCCGTGGGAATCGGGTCGCGCCAAGCTTGGGACCAGCGCATCCGGCGGCAGCCTGGAGATGTCGGCATGCTCACACTCTCACGCCGCGAATTAGCGGCGCACATCGATCACACGTTGCTCAAGCCGGAGGCGGGGCCGGCCCAGATTGACCGTCTTTGTGATGAAGCCGTCGACCTTGCATTCTGCGCGGTCTGCGTCAATCCGATCTGGGTGGAGCGGTGCGCAGCGCGGCTGCGCGGTACGGCGGTACGGGTGGCGACGGTGGCGGGGTTTCCGCTCGGGGCCTGCACGCCCGCAGCCAAGGCTTTCGAAGCGGCGGAGTCGATTCGCCGCGGCGCGCACGAAGTAGACATGGTTGTTAATCTCGGAGCACTGCTCGCCGGCGAACTCGATCTCGTGCGGACTGACGTCGCTGCGGTCGTCGCCGCCGTCCGCACAGCCGGACTGGCCGCCGCTAGTCCAAAGCCGCCCGCGGCGACGCAACCCAGCCAACCACACCCGTCGGCAATGCCGCTTGTGAAGGTGATCCTCGAAACCCGAGCGCTGAGCGATGGACAGATTGAGGCGGCCTGCCGCGCGTGCGTCTCGGCCGGCGCCGACTTCGTCAAAACCTCGACCGGGTTTCATCCCAACGGCGGCGCGACGGTCGAGCACGTCCGTCTGCTCAAGCGCGCCGCCGCCCCACTGCTGGTCAAAGCGTCCGGCGGGGTGCGTGATCTGCCCGCTGCGCTGGCCATGATCGAAGCCGGCGCGAACCGCATCGGCGCATCCGCCAGCGTGGAAATCGTGACCGCGCTGCCGGCCTAACGATGACCGCCGCCGCAGCCGCACATGCGCTAGAGCAACCGATGGTTTATCGCCGCCGTGCGAATGTCGTGTTCATTACCGGCCGTTGGTTTTGCCTTCGCACATGGGGCGGCTTAGACTTGGATGTGGGAGGAGGAAAGGCCGCCCAGCCCCCGCCCCGTAGGAGTCTGACCCCATGCTGCGACTGATTGCCCTTGGAAGCGTCTCGTGGGCGCTGGTTGCCACCATCGCGCTCGCCGTCGGTTTTGCCCCGCTGCTGGGGGGCTGTCCACAGAACAACCTGCCGGACGACAACGCCAACCTCAACAGCCCGGCCAACGAGAACGCCGCCAATGACAATGGCGCCGGACCCGGCAGCAACGGCAACGCCAATACCAACGGCGCGAACGGCAACACGACCAACGCCAATGGGAGCGCGAACAGCAACTCGGCCAATAGCAACGCCGCCAACAGCAACTCCGGCGGCACAAACGCCAACACCAACAGCAGCGCGAACAGCAACAGCCCCAGCGGCGTAGGCTCCAACGGCAACAGCAACGGCGCCGGCAACGGCAACGGCGGCAATGCCAACAGCAATGGCAGCGGCAACGGCAACACCAACAGCGCCCCGCCGCCGCCCACGAGCTTCACCTCGACCGCGCTGGCCCGCACCGGAGACCCCGTCCCCGGCCAGCCCGCCGGCGTAACCTTCACCGAATTCGGCGATCCGGTGCTCGACGCAGCCGGTCGCGTCGCGTTCTGGGCGCTCTACACGGGGCCGGGTCAACTCGGCAACGGCGGTCTCTATTGCTTCAACGGCGAGTCGCTGGTGCGCGTTGTCGATGACAACCCCGCCACCGCCGGCAGCGTGCCCAATCGCGCGGGGCAGGACTACTTCGGCCGTTTTGTGCGCAACCCGAGCTTTGAACCTTTGACGCAGGCGCTGGCCTGGGGCGGCGGAAATCGGCTGCTGTTCAAGACTGAGGTCGACGGGCAGAGTCGCTCGCGCGGGATCTACCGCTGGCGCGCGACTGACGCCAACATTGTCCGCGTCGTCGATCGCGAGCAGGTGGCCGCGCTCTTTCCCAATACGCAGGCACAGCTTTTCTCCGGTCGGTTCTTCAGCCCCGGCGTGGGCGATGAGGGCCTGGGCGCTTTCACGATCGACTATCTCTACATCACAAGCGACGGCTCGCAGTTTCCGACGGGCAACGGCGCGCTCACCTCAAACGGAACGAGCCTGACCGTGCTCGCCGATCGGCAGCTCAGCGCCGCCGGCAGCGTGCCCGATCAACCCGCGAGCGCCCGCTATGAGCGAATCAACCCCAACGCGACGATCAGCCCCGCCGGTGAAGTGCTCTTTCAGGCCGAATACAACAATGGCAACGGCTCGCAAGGCGTTTATCTGCGCAGCGGCGCCAGCACGGTGCGCGTGATCGACAGTCGCCCCAACACGCAATGGACGGGCCTGCCGCTGGGCGGCTGGGTGAATCCTCCTGACTCGCTCGACGCCGCCGATTCTTCGCCGCCGTTTGTCGCGATCGCGATCGGGCCGCTGGGCGATGTCGCGGTGGAAACGGCGCTGCAGGTGGGCGTGAGCGCGCCGCGCGAATGCGTCCTGCTGCTGCGCCGCAGTAACGCCACCTGGCGCGAGTTGCAGGGCATCGACGGCGCGCCGGCCACGAGCCTGCTCACCGGCGTCAATGACGACACCGCTGTCGTCGTATTGAGCGAAGGCCATCCCTTCCTCATGACGCCGACCACCATGACACGACTCGACACGACGCTGCCGGCGGGCCTCTTTGGGGTGACGATTCGCTGGCTGGCGAATATCGGGTCGCTCAACAACGCCGGGCGCGCCGCGCTTCGTTTTGAACGCAGCCCCGATCAGACGGTTCGTCCGCCGGGCATCGCCTTTTGGAACGGCAGCGGCTTGCTGATTGTGGCCGATGCCGCGGCGAATGTGCCGTTGCCGGGCATCGTCGAGATCGGCACGCTGGTCGGCCCCGAGCAGGATCGCCCGGGCCGCAGCGGCTGGGCCAATGATCGCGACGAAATCGCCTATCGCGTCGTAACCGGCGATAACCGCGAAACGATCTTCATCGCGCGTGGAAATCCATAGCGGCGCCGCAAGCGTAATTTGAAGGAATCAGGCCTGACAGACTGATGCACCTGGACTGGACCGGCTTCCAGCCTGTCCGTGCGCACTGCGCGCGTATCGCTCACGCGACGCATAAGCATGTCACACAACTAGTGCTTCGTCACACTTGAATTTTCGGATGAAGCGGAAAGGAGCTCCGACGTAGCGGCATAAGAATAGTGCCTATCTTTGTAGTGGGACGCACGGGCCGGAGGCTCATGCTACCCTCGTTTCGAACCCGCAAATTCAGGTTTAACAAAGCACTAGAACGGCGCCGGTGCTTGAAACTCATCAAGGTAGCCGCGCGAATTCTCAAAAGCCTGCCGCATCTGCTCGGGCCGTGTAATCGGCGTGTTCGGATTGCGGTCATCGACGCTCGGCGGCTGTTGGAAATAAAGATGCACGCCGTTGGCAATGACCGTGACGGTCTGCTCCGACTGGATCATCAGGCTTTGCATCGTCTGAGGCCAATCGCCGACGACGTTGTCAAACTCCGCCAGCAGGAAAAGCGTCGGTTGTCGCACATTCGGCAGCACCTCTTCGGGCTTTACACCCTGCCAGATCAACGCCGGCGACGGCGCCCAGAGCAAGAGCGCCTGTGCCTCCGTCTCGTCGGCGGCCGCCAGCGCCGCGAGTGACGCGCCGACGCTGTAGCCGCCTAGCGCGACCCTATCCGTGGCGATGTTGACGCCCAGCTCACCGCTGCGCGCCAGCCGGAATGCCTCGCGCGCAATCGCGATGTTGCGCGCGTGATAGCGCGTATCCGTGAAGTCGATGTCGCGCGTGTCAGGAACGATCTCGACATAGCCCCAACTGGCCATGTACTCATGAAAGCTTTGATGAAAGTGGGCGCGGTTGTTCACCCCCAGAATCCAGACCAGTGCCGGCCGCGGCCCGGTCGCGCCGACCGGCTCGAAGATCGTCAGACCGCCGGAATCACCGTCGCCCAGATTCTCGACCTCGATACGCCGCTGGGTGAAGCCGAACGGTCCAAGTTCCGCGGGCGGGGCATCGAGCAAAAACGGCTCGTCAAAGATCGGAAAAATGATCGTCTCAAGCCGGCACGCGCCCGTCGCCAGCAAGCCGCCCGCGAGCAGCACGAGCTGCAGCCCGCGCAGCGCCGGCAAGAAATCCAACCAGGTCGCAGCCCGAGGGGCGCGCAGCGGATGGCCGCAATCGCCGGCTGCCGGCGTGATCGATCCGGCCGGGCCTGGCGGGCCAAGTGTTCGACGGCTGCTGCGAGTATTGCTTGTTTCCGCTGCGCTACCAGTTTCGCCTGCTTGCGTCATCAATTCGCGCTCCATGCATGAGTTTCATTGATATCGCGCCGCCTGTGCCGCGCTTGTCAGGCGAGTATAGGCCGGTCAGCGGCATGCATTCGCGCGGTTTGGCGGCAAGCTCAAGCGACCCGTCAAAGCCGGGCTTCAGCCGGTGTAGACGCGCGTGCCAGTCACCGGCTCAAAGCGCGCTTGAAAGAAGCGCAGCGTGCTCGGCTCATACGTGAAACGCAGGCCGACTACGCGCTCACGGTTTTGATAGAGCGCCTGCACCGATTCGGCCGTCACGTCCATGTGCGCCTGGGTGTAGACGCGCCGCGGAATCGTCAGCCGCACCAGCTCCAGCGAGGGGAAGAGGTTCTTGCCGGTCTCCTTGTCGCGGCCGGCGGAGACGCCGCCGCGCTCCATCGCGCGCACGCCCGACTCGACATAGAGCGCCGCCGACAGAGCCTGAGCCGGATATTGCTCGCGCGGGATGTGCGGGAGTATGCGGGCGGCGTCGAGAAAGATGCCGTGTCCGCCGATTGGGCGAACGATCGGCACGCCGGCCTCGATCAGCTTGCGGCCGAGATATTCGACCTGCCCCACGCGGGCGTGCATGTGATCCCATTGCACGGACTCTTCGATGCCGATCGCCATCGCCTCCATGTCGCGCCCGGCGAGGCCGCCGTAGGTGTGCAGGCCCTCGTAGAGCACGACCATGTTGCGAGCCTTGTCGGCCAGTTCGTCGTCATTGACCGCGAGGAACCCGCCGATGTTGACGAGCGCGTCCTTCTTGGCGGACATCGTGCAGCCGTCGGTGCAGTCGCAGATTTCGCGCAGAATGGCCGCGAGCGACTTGTTCGACTGGCCCGGCTCGCGCTGCTGAATGAAATAGGCGTTCTCGACGGCGCGGGTGGCGTCAAGATAGACCGCGATGCCGTGCTGGTGACAAAGCGCGCAGGTCTCGCGGATGTTTTGCAGGCTGCAGGGCTGACCGCCGGCCATGTTGACGTTGGTTTCGAGCGAGAGATAGGCGATGTTTTTCGCGCCATGTTGAGCGATCGCGCGTTCCAGCTTGGCGAGGTCGCAGTTGCCTTTGAAAGGGTGCTCATGCGTGGGGTCGTGGGCCTCGTCGATGATCACGTCGATGAACTTGCCGCCGGCCAGCTCCTGATGGGCCTTGGTGGTCGTGAAGTACATGTTGCCCGGCACAAGCTGACCGGGTCTGATGCAGAGCTGGCTGAGGATATGCTCAGCCCCGCGCCCCTGATGCGTCGGAATCAGGTGCTTGTAGCCGTAGTACTTCCGCACGGCGGCTTCGAGGTGATAGAAATTCTCGGAGCCGGCGTAGGCTTCGTCACCCATCATCAGCCCCGACCATTGCCGATCACTCATCGCCGACGTGCCCGAATCGGTCAACAGGTCGATGTAGACGGCCCGGCTTGGCAGCAAAAACGTGTTGAAGCCGGCCTCGGCGATGGCCGCCTCGCGCTCCGCGCGCGTCGTCATGCGCAGATGCTCGACCATCTTGATTTTCCACGGCTCGGCCCAGGATCGTTTGGCGTTCATGGCGTGTTCCTTCATGGGGCGCCGGCCATGCGGCGACGGCGCATCTCAAAAGGTCATTCTGACGCGCCAGGCCCTTAGGAAACCAGTCGAAACGGCACCAGGTCGATGCGATTGCGGCACGGCGAAAGAGCGCGCTCGGTCGGCTTGAGTGGGAGCGGGATTTCAACGTTCGGACACTCGTTCGCGCGCTCATGCCGCGCACGCGCGCCGCAGCGGGCTTCCTCAAGACCGGCTATTCCCCGGTTCTACCGATGACGCTGATGCGATAGCGCAGCGCCAGCCGCAGCGTTTCTTCACGCGCGAGGATGATGGTCTTGCCCGCTTCAATCGCCAGCGCCGCGGCGCGGGCGGCGTGAAGGTTCTCGATCGTGCGCGGGCCGATCGTCGGCACATCAAAACGCATGTCCTGATTGGGCTTGGCGATCTTGACCAGCGTCCAGCCGCCCGCCGGGCACAGCTCGCCGGCCCGCGCGATCAGCCGGTCGGTGCCCTCGATCGCCTCGACCGCAATGATCTCACGCTCTTTGACGGCGACGGCCTGGCCGATGTCGAGCGCGCCGATCCCGCGCGCGACGGGCCAGGCAAACGCGACGTCGTCGAGCACGGCGCGCGACGGGTCGAAGGGCGTCAGCACGCCGGCGGTCGCGAGCACGTCGGCGATGTAGCGGGTCGAGTCGATCATGGTCAGTCCGCAGCGCTGCAACTGGTCGGCGACGGCGCCCAGCAGAGAATCGTTGCGCTTATCGCGGGCGTGCCCATACCAGACGCGTATGCTCGTCAGATCGGGCCAATAGATCAACCACTGCCGCCAGCGCGGCAGTGCGAACATCGCCGATTTGTCGACGCGCCCGACCATCACGATTTCGTCACAGCCGGCCCGCCGGAAGAAGCGAATCCACGCGCCCAGCCGGGCCACCCCGCGCTGCGCGAAGCGCTCGGCGAGCGTCGCCAGGGCCGGGTCTCCAAACCCGCGCAGCGCGACGATCGCCAGCCGCCGGCCGGCGGCCCGCGCCCCACGTGCGACCAGCCACGGCAGCTCGCCCTGCCCGGCGATCAGGCCGAGCGGTCGCGGCGGCTTCGGGTTGTCAGCGACAGGGGACATCGGCACGGGCGCGCAGTGTAACGGCGCGCTATCCTCGCGCCACGCTTCGGGCTACGATGAGCCGGTCAGGAGCAGGGCCAACGCATTCACCCTGTTGTCATAGTTGTCGAGCGGCAAAGGTGGCGCAGGCAGCATGCCTGTCGCGACAGGCTGGAAGCCTGTCTCACCCATTTTCATCCCCTCGATAAAAACAGAATGCGGTTGCCCTGCGCTCAGGAGAAAGACCGTGAACATACGCACAAAAATCCAATCTGTCGGCGTCATCGGGACAGGCACGATGGGCGCGGGCATCGCCCAGGTCTTCGCACAGTCCGGCCGCGGCGTCATCCTCTATGACAGCCGCGCGGGTGCGGTCGAGACGGCGCTCACCGGCATCGCCAAATCGATCGACAAGCTGGCGTCGAAGGGCGTGCTCACCGCGGAAGCAGCAGCCAAGGCCCGGACCAGCTTGCGCGGCGGCACACTGTCCGACATGAGCGGCGTCGATCTGATTGTCGAAGCGGTCGCGGAGATTCCGCAGGTGAAGCGCGAGCTTTTCTCGCAACTCAATCAGAGCGTGCCGGCCGACGTGATCTTTGCCAGCAACACCAGCAGCATCAGCGTCAGCGAGCTGGCCGCCGCCAGCGGCCGCGCCGCCCAGTTCATCGGCATGCACTTTTTCAACCCGGTGCCGCTGATGAAGCTGGTGGAGATCGTCGTCGCGTTGCAGACCGCCGAGCCGGTCGTCGCGGCGATCACCGCGCTCTCGAGCGAGCTGGGCAAGACGCCGCTGCGGGTGAAGGATCACCCCGGATTCGTGAGCAATCGCGTGCTGATGCCGCTGATCAACGAGGCGATTCAGTGCTTTTCCGACGGCGTCGCCGACGCCAAGACGATCGATGAAGTCATGAAGCTCGGCTGCGCGCACACGATGGGGCCGCTGGCCACCGCCGACCTGATCGGGCTGGATGTCTGTCTCAACATCATGGAAGTGCTCTATCGCGATCTGGGACTCGACAAATACGCCCCAGCGCCGTTGCTGCGAACGATGGTGCGGGCCGGCCAGTTCGGCCGCAAATCGGGAAAGGGTTTCTACAGCTATGAGCAGTGATCAACCGATGACGCACGTCAGCCTGTCGAAGGCCGGCGCCGCCGCGACGATTCTCTTTAAGGCCGACAACGGCGTGTGCGTCTTCTCTTCGCGCGTGCTGTCCGCGTTGCAGCCGTTGATCGCCGACCTCGCCGCGGACCGCGCCGTGCGCTTTGTCGCCTTTCGGGCGGAGGGCAAGGTCTTTGTCGCCGGCGCCGACATCAGCGAGATGTCCTCCTTTGGCGAGCAGCACGGCGCCGATTTCGGCAAGCTCGGCCATGCCACGTTCGATGCGATCGCCGCGCTGCCACAAGTCACCGCGGCGCTGATCAACGGCCACGCGCTCGGCGGCGGGTGCGAGTTGGCGCTGGCGTGCGACCTGCGCATCGCCGTCGCCAGCGCCAAACTGGGGCAGCCCGAGTGCAAGCTGGGCCTGATCCCCGGCTGGGGCGGAACGCAACGGCTGCCACGGCTGATCGGCCTGGCCAAAGCCCGGCGGCTGCTCTTCACCGGTGAGCAGGTCGTTGCGGAGGCGGCACTGGCGCTGGGCCTCATCGATGAGGTGGCCCCGGACGCGGCGGGCTTGGATGCGGCCTGGCAGCGCTGGCAGGAGACGCTCGCGGGCAGCTCGCCGGCGGCGCTGGCGCGCATCAAGCGGGCCTTGTGCACGGGCGATGAAATCCGGGAGTTTTCCGCCTGCTTTGGCGACGCCGATTCGAAGGAGGGCATTGCGGCGTTTCTGGGAAAGCGCGCCCCGGTCTGGCCGCGGGGTTGAACGGCTTCGGCAATGCCAGGACGAGGCAATGCCAGGACGCGGCAGCGTCTAGCCGCGCGGGCAAGCGCATGCTTCCGGCTGTCGCTGAACTGCAAAGGTGGAGCAGGCATCTTGCCTACCTCCGGAAGCGGGCTGCCTGTTGAACCCGAATACGGCGCGCCAAGCGAATTGGAATGAGGTTGCTCTGCCGGGCTGGGATAGCCGAGCCGGCGCCCCCTTGGAGGCCGCGACTCGATTCGCTAGACTTTCTTCACCGAGTCGCGGCCGGGCCTTCCGCTGTCGGCGGATGACGCATCAACATCCCTCAGCGCAGCCGGCTCGCCGCACGGATAGGACGCTTGGACGCGTGGGTCTGGAGGCTCGCGCGGATCGGGCCTGATCAACTGGAGGATTTGCGATGAAACTGGCGCTTTCAGGATTGGTGTTGCTGGGCTTGGTAGTGGGGCTGGTCGGCTGCGAATCGACCGGCGCGACCGGCGCGGCAAGCGCGGACAAGTGCTGCAGCGACGGCGGCTGCGTGAAGGGCGAGACCGCCGTCAAGTGCGCGAAGTGCGGGATGACCGGCAAGGCCGCCGACATGATGTGCTGCTGCAAGTGCGGCAGCATGAAGGCCGGCGAGTGCATGAAGTCGTGTAAGGGCTGCGGCGAAAAGTGCATGTCCAAGGACGCCAAGTGCGACAAGTGCGCCGAGAAATGTCAGATGATGTGCAAGGGCTGTGCCACGAAGAAGGCGTCGTAGGCCTCCCCCCCGCTACGCGAGAAAAATGTCTTTCTGACGCGGGCCGCAATGGAATTGCGGCCCGCGTTGCTTGCGTAGGAATCGGGAGCCGACGGGATGATCGCGCGGGCTGGCCCGACGCACCGTCGCACGCCGAGTCGCGCGGAAGCAGAGCCGGCTATTTCTTCTCCGCCGTGGCGGACGCGGCGCCGGGGCCGGCCACGAGCGCGGCAATTTTCCCCGCCTGGGCCGGGTCTTTGACCCGCGCGAACTTGAACGTCGGCGAATGCTCGCTGAACTTGCCGTTTTCGTACGATTTCCACGCTGCGACGATGTTATCCGCGTCGACAAACGTCAGCGTCAGACCGTCGATGTGCATCTCATCGCGCGACTTCATGTTGGTGCCGTCGGCGAATTCGAACGTAATTTCCTTTTCGCCTCCGCCGGCCTTGGCGCGCATGCGCGGCTGATTGCCCAGGGCGCAGTAATGCGTGAGCATCAGCCCGTCGCCATCTTTGTGAAAGATCGAAATCATCTCGTGGTCGGTGCCGGGCATGAGAAACTCGGCCACGGCGGTGCCGTTGGAGACGACGCGATAATAGACCTGCGTGTCGGGCTTGCCGTCTTTGTCGTCGTCCGCCGTCTGCCACGCGCCGGCGAGCTTCTTGAGCTGCGCGAGGCGGCGGTCGGTTTCGCTCGGCGGCGGCGCAGGGGCCGCGACGGCCTCGTTCTTGGCTTCGGTCTTCGCAGCGCCTGACGGCGCGGCTTCCTTCTTGGCCGCGTCACCGGCCAGTGCGACTGAGAGCGATCCGATCAACGGCCAAACGGCCAGCGTGATTCCCGAGCGGCGCAGCATGGGTGCTCCAGAGTTCAAGGGTTGCGATGTTGGGCGGCGCGCCGCCATCGGCGCGCTCGACGCGGGAGAATTATAAAGGATCGTTTCTAGTTCCGTCTGCGCGATCGGGGAACGTACGGACCTCGTTTCGATCGATTGACCGGCGCAATGACTGAAAAAAAAGCATGGAAGTTCTTCCGCCAGCCGGATGGCATAACCGAACCGTGCCCGCGAACCGAACCGCCGAACCGAACCGCGCCCGCGAACCGAACCGCGCCCGTAAGGAAGCGATTCGATTCTGCAACGGCCTGGAATAGCGACGATGCGACGAAGCGACGAAGCGGAAGACTCAATGCGCGATGCTCGGCTGGCTCAAGACTGGCTT
>CAYQLG010000027.1:0-38813 GCA_964418235.1 uncultured Planctomycetales bacterium | reverse complement strand
CGCGGCGCTGCTGGCCTGGCCGGAACGCCCGCGTGCGGGCACGGCGGCTCGTGCGACGGTGGCGGCCGATTCACAGGCTTCGCCGAGCGGAGGCGCGCCGACGGAAAGCTGGGCCGCGGTTGTGCAAGATCATCACGGCGTGCTGACGCTTTGGAGTGAATCGGGATTCGCGGGCGCATTGACCCTCGATGCGCCGCGACGTGGGGCCGAGCCGGAGGCGCCGCCGCGATTCATGGCGCTGACCGCTGGTTACTGGCTGGTTCACGCCGACGGCAGGCTGTCGCTGTTCGAGCGCGATCAGTGCCGGTTGAAGCTCGAGGGGCAGCCCGTCCCGCCGATCACGCCGGCCTATGACCCGGCTCGGCGAGAGTTTTCGTGTCTGACATACGTCGATGACGGCATGGCGCTGATGCGCTGGGATTTGGCCGAGCCGGGCCTCGGCGGCGTTGCACTCCGCCTCTCCCCCCCACCGGCTGATAGCGCCGCCGGGCTGGAAGCGCCGCTGCACTTTGTCCGCGCCGGCTCACAATTGCTGGTCGGCAGCGCCAAGCGACTGTGCAGCTATGAAATCTCAAACGAGAAATGACATCGGACAAAGGGGCTGTCGCCGTTTCGAGAGAACTGTAGCGTCGGCCCTCGGTGGCCGACGACGTGGTGGGAAGTGCGAATGGCGAAGAGCGAAGAACGAATTCAATGAGCTTGGCCCTGCGAACCCCCATGCGACGGCGGGCGCGCTATAACGGCGGCCCTCGGTGGCCGACGACGTATCGCGCCGGCAACCGGCGTACTCCCGACTCGCCGTTGGGTACGGAGCCCCAACGCTACAGCGCGGCGTGCCCGAAGCAGCCGGCCCAAATACTCCGCCGCCGTCATGATCTTCCACATTCCCACATTCCCATATTGCCACCATTTCACCATCGCGATACGCCGTCATGCCGTGACGACCGACGCTACAGGAAAAATGAAAACGCTCTGAGCGTTCGACGAGCGAGCCGGATCCGATGCCCGCACATTCCGACGGGGCTGCAATCATGCTCGATGAACGTGAATTGCATCAAGATAAAAACCAAAAGGGGCGGGCACGCATGCCCGCCCCTCTCTTGCGGCAGAAGAAGAAACCAGATTGGCCAGACGCCTATCCGCCGACGAGGGCCGCGACGAACGCATCGATGTCGGCAAAATTGACGAGACCGTCGTCGTTCACGTCAGCGTTTTCATAGACGCAGTCGGGATAGGCCGCCTCATAGCTGGCCCGGCCAACGAGCGCCACCACGAAGCCGTTGATATCGTTGAAGTCGACCGCGCCGTTGCAATCCATATCACCATCATCCCAGACAGGCGGGATGGTCGTAAACGGCCAGGCCATCTTGGCGCCCTGATAGACCGTCCGGGTCGTACTCTGCTGAGCCACGACGACCAGGCGGATGTCATTGCTGCGGCCCAGATCAAACGCATCGATCGACCAATCCCAAGTCACTTCCTGGGTCTGGCCAGGGTTAAGCGTGAAATCAACGGCTGTCATCCCGGCGCGAACCGTGTTCTTCGATGTGAAGCCATAGGATGCCGAAGTCGGCCAATTATCCAGCACTTGCAGAATATGCAAACGGATCGGGCGGGCCTGCCCAGTCGGCTCGATCGAGACCCGTACCGTCGCGCGATAGAGCGAACCCAGCACCTGCTCGGCGCCGAGTTGAATCACAACGTCGGTCGGCGACGCCAGTCGCGCCTGCAATGCGGTGTTGTAATTGAAGTAGGCAGTCGAAACCGCACCCGCGCCGACGATGCGCGAAACGCCGTCGATCCACACCGTCGGGTAACCAGTGATGGCGTAGAAGGTATTCCGAGCATTTCCCCACGTCGTGCGATGCTCGGGCGCCGAGAAGCCGCCGGCGTGTACGCCGAGGACGGCGAGACGATCGGGGTTTTCATCGACGAGTTGATCGACCGCCGGCGCGGAGTACTGGCAGAAGAAGCAGTTCACGCCCATGAAGTCTTCGAGCACGCAGACGCGCTCGGCCGCCGCAGCAGATCCGATGAATGCGCCGGCTGTGACAATATACGCCCCCATGGATGCCAGCTTTCGCATGCAGAGTACTCCTCACTCCAAATGTTGTTTATCCGACTTGAACCGGCGTTGGCCGGATCGCGACCTGAAAGCCCAACCTATACATGTGATTCAGCAAAGTCAAGGAAAACTGGCGACGGCCACGAAGATTGCCCGCGTAACCAGAATGCTCACTCAGTTATCACCACTGTTTTGCGATTGCAAAATATCTCGCGCCAGCCCTTGGATGGCTCTTCAAGAAATGCAGGAAATCGTGCGGTCATCGTCAGAGCATCAAGTCGCTGAGCTTATTCGCGATTGCATTAATCGCAGCGCATCGCCCGCTGAAAACGCTGCCAGCCGGCGGCAGACGCGATGATCGCGACCGCGGCCGCCAGCGGGCAGAATGCCGTCCCTGCACCCGCCGGCCGATCGAATGGGCTTGCGGCTGAGACGGAATTTTCGCCGGCAGCCTCGGCGCGATCACGCCCCGTTCGGACGTCGAAAATCGCCTTCCCGTCCAGATTTTCGGGGATCGAACCATCCAGCAACCAAAGCAGCGTCGGCGTTGTGTCGATCAGTGCCACCGGCGCTGACAGTGGTCCCGCCGCGATGTCGGGACCGGCCAACAGCCACGGAACCGTCCGATTTTGCGGTAAATCGAGGAAGTGGTTTAGCCCGTCACCGCCGTGGTCCGCGGTCAGCAGCAGGTAGATCGGCCGGGGCGAGGTTGCGTCAGCGCCCGGCGGATTGGCGCCGCGATCCGGCGCGGCTTCGACACGATCCGGCGCCGCTGCTTCGATCGCGTCCGCGGCCTGACCGTGCCGCGCGTTGATCGCAGCGGCCTCGTCGATCAGACACGCCAGCGCGGAATCGATCAGCGCGACTTGCTCGTAGTACTCGGGTGAGAGCCACCCGGCTCGGTGGCCGGTCGAGTCCGGCTCGCGAATGTGCAGGAAAATCACGTCGTGCCGTTCGTCGCGCAGCGCCGCACACACCCGCTGCGCGAGCGCAAAGGGGTCGGCGTCGATGTCGAGCGTGTCGCAGCCGCCCTCGCGCGCAAAGTAGCGCAGCTTGGTCTTGCTCGCGGCGAAGTAGCCGCACAAGCCGCGCTCGGCGGCGAAGTCCAGCAGCGTCCGCCCGGCGAAGCGCCCCGGCAGGTCGAAATTCAGCACGACCCGATGCCGGGCCGTGCGCAGCCCGCTGAGCATGCCCGCGTGGTTGGTCATCGTGACCGAGGGCAGATCATTGCGACAGCCCTCCGCGTACGCCGCCCGCGCGCGCAGCGCCGCGACGCGCGGCATGGCCTCCGGCGTGATCACGTCGGGTCGCAGACCGTCGCAACTGACCAACACCAGCCGCGGCAAAGCCCCCGTGAGAGCAAGCAGCGCGGCGAAGACGAGCGGCAAGGTGGTCATGGCGGGCGCCCTTATGCAGCGATGGAGAGACTCATCAGAAACAGAGTGGGTAGGTCAGTCTTTTTACCGTACCTTGGCGGAGCGGCCACGTGCCGATCGCTCGCGGCGCGCCAAAACCCAGCACAATTCCGGCAAATGCTAATGCCAGACATCCGCGCGGAGCATTGAAGCTGCTCATTGGATCCTCATTCGAACTCGAATGGCCGCGGAGGCGCGCAACGACGCAGGCCCCGCAACGTCCCAGATGCTCAAATATGAGATACCACAAGACCCCCGCCGCGCGGCGGCGGCGGAGGCTCAAAATGGAGGCGGCGGGAATCGAACCCGCGTCCCGTAGCACTTTGACCGAAGCCTCTACGTGTGTAGTCCGCGAATTTGTGTTTCGGCTTCCCGCAGACCCACGGACAGGTCATCAGGTCGCCTAGCCCCGCTGAGTCTCATCCGCACGCCACAGGACGGGAGCGTGCGGACCAGCCGACTGTCTCATCGCTCCGGCTAGCCGGCGTGGCCGGGCGATGTCGCGGACCTAATTAGGCCGCGAGGCGATAGCTATTTGCGTTGCCATCTAAACGTTTGCCCGGGGTTTAACGAGGCCTCCGGACCACCTCGACACGCCACTCCGACCGAAACTTGCCCGGTCGATGCCGATCGCCCCCGACAAGCGTCAGGGCGCCGCGTTCGGCGCAGGTCACGGCGTTGAGCCGCTTCCCACATCGAAGTGTAGCCGGGGCTGGCGGATGCGGCCAGCCAATAACGCCGCACGCGCCCTCGCAAGCCGAGCCGCGCGTGAACCGAACCGCGCCCGTCAGGAAGCGATTGGAATCGAGTCGCGCGTTCGTGGTGTGCTCGGCGAATCGATGCGAGGACACCGAACCGAAGTCGGTGCCCAAGCCCAAGACCGCGCGTTCGAGGTGTGCTCGGCGAATCGATGCGAGAGCCATCCGGCTGCAACTTACACAGCTGACGATGCTCCGGCATCTTCGCGATCTTGAATACGGAGATGCCGGTGGTGTGGTTCGTTCAGGCGGCGACGGCATCGAATCGCTTCCTCACGGGCGCGGTTCGGCTTCGAGCGCGGTTCGGTTCCGGGCGCGGTTCGGCTACGAGCGCGGCTCGGTTCACGGGCGGGTTTCGGTTTGAGATCGCGGCTCGGCGGTCGTCGGCAGCGCAGACAGCTCCCAGCCTTCGGTCGGCACGGCCCAGCTCGGAGCCGCATCGTTCGGGCCGCCGGCCGTGTTTTTCGTCGCGTCCCAAGAGAAAACCACGCGCTGCTCATCCGCCGAGCGGCGCTCGACCAGCCAGAAATGCGTGCCCGCCTCGTTGCGCCAGCCACGTAATTCGGCAAATGTCCATGGCTGCACAGTGAGGGCGCTGGGGAATGGCTTTGTCACGGTGGCGATCAAGCGCGGTTGGGGCATCGCGCGGTGAAGGCGGCCCGGCGCGCCGGCAGGGCGCGGGCTGCGCGCGGCGTCGCTGGCGGATGTATTGGGCGTGGGTGCATTGGGCACGGGTTCGTTGCCGGCGGGGATTTGCTCAGCGGGCATGTTGTCGTTCGCCCGACTCCCACGTGCGTCGTTGGCGCCGCCATTGCTCCCGCGCGCGTCGTCGGCGGCGCTGTATTGACGGCTTTCGGTTGTTGTGCCGCGGTTGATCTGGTCGCCAAAACTGCGACCCGCAAAGGGTGCCGCGGGCGGAAGCGGCACATAGAGCAGCGACAGCTCAACACAGTTGGTTTCGCCGCCGGCACGTGCCCACGTCCGGCGGGTCTCTTGCCAAAGCTGCACGCTGCCGGCGTCGTCCCAACGGCCCGCGTAGAGAATCTCAGTCTGGGGAGCATCGAGCAGCGCGCAGCCGGGGCCAATGAACAGGCCCAGGATCGCGGCCACATGCGCGCGCATCCGCCGGACGCACATGTGCGCGCCCCGCCATCGCGCGAGGGTCCGCAGCCGGTGCATGATAATGTTCTCGCTCGGCTTACGCGGCTGGCTGGGTGGGCTGGCGCTGTTCATGGGCTGCTTTCCGATTGTTGCGCCGGTCGCGTGGCGGACACGATTTCAACTGGCGCGCCAGCAGGCGCTGATAGACGCATTCACTGTGCGTGCGGCGGTGGAGCAATCCGTCCGGGAAACATGGCGTGACCGCTCGCCCGTACTGCAGGTCGCTCCGTGCGTATTTGCTGGGCCGCACCAGCGATCCCACAGTCTATCAGCGCCGCGGCCGACGGTTGGTCCAACTGGGGCCGGCGGAGCGATTGCTGCAATCAGCGACCGGGGAGCGACGCCGATTTTTTCGCATTTATCTTGACGAGCCATGGCCCGATTGAGGATGCTTAGCTCAGTTCGCTCAGGCCGTAGGTGTTTCGAGCCGCTCGGTTTCGACCGCGATCAGGCGCGCGGATAGTCAGTCAACCAAGGAGCCCAATGTGTATCACCGTCCGCTGCGAGAGATGCTAGTTGCGTCGTGCGTCGTCGGGCTTGTCGCGCTTTTTCAGGCGACGTCGGCTTCGGCCCAGTCGGCCTTTGTGAATTGGGAAACCCCGCATGTGCATCCGCTCGACCTCTCGCCGGACGGCACGCGACTGTTGGCGGTGAATACGGCGGATAACCGGGTCGAGTTGTTTGACGTGACCGGCGGCGCGCCGGTTGCGCTCGGTTCGATCAACGTCGGGTTGGACCCGGTCAGCGTCCGTTTCCGCACCGACGGCGAGGCGTGGGCGGTGAACCACGTTTCCGACAGCATCAGCATCATCGACCTCGCCACGCGCCGTGTACGCCAGACGATCACGACCGGCGATGAGCCGTGCGACGTGGTCTTTGCCGGCGCGCCGGCGCGGGCTTTTGTGTCGATCTCGCAGCGGAATCAGATTCACGTCTATGACGCGGTCAATCCGGCCCTGCCGCCAACCGTGTTGAACATCACCGGAGAAGATCCTCGCGCGCTCGCCACTGACGGCGTCCGCGTTTATGCGGCGATTTTTGAATCGGGCAATCGCACGACGGTTCTGACCGAGGCGACCGTGTCGAGCACGGCGAATCCCTACGCCGGCGACCCGAATCCGCCGCCTAATTTTGGCACAGGGTTCGAGCCGCCGATCAATCCGTCGCTGGGCACGCCTCCGCGGAGTGGCCTGGTCGTGCGGAAAGACGCGGGCGGCGTGTGGCGCGATGACAACGGCGGCAACTGGTCCTCCACCGTCACATGGGACATGCACGATCGCGACGTGGCGATCATTCAGGCGAATACGCTGGCCGTCAGCTATCAGACCGGGCTGATGAACGCAAACATGGCGCTGGGGCTGCGCGGCGGCGAGGTGACGGTCGTCGGCACAGAGGCCGACAATGAGGTGCGCTTTGAGAGCAATCTCAAGGGTGTGTTCGCGCGGGCGGTGCTGGCGCGCTTTAACGGCGCGGCGCCTGGCGCGGCAAACGTCCGCGATCTCAACCCCCAGCTCGATTACACCGTGGCCAGCGTGTCTCCGGCGCTGCGCGTGCAATCGATCGGCGATCCGCGGGCGATCGTCTGGAACGCCGCCGGCACGCGCGGCTATGTCGCCGGCATGGGTTCAGACAATGTGGTTGTGATCGATGACGCCGGCGCGCGCGTCGGGCGAATCGCGGCGGTCGGCGGCGGTCCGACCGGCTTGGCGCTCGATGAGGGCCGTGGCCGGCTCTATGTGCTGAGCAAGTTCAGCGCGACGATCGCGACAATCGACACGTTGAGCGACACGGTCATCAGCAGCCGGGCGCTGTTTGATCCGACGCCGGCGGCGATCCGCGCGGGGCGGCCGTTTCTCTATAACACGCACCTGACCTCGGGCACGGGCCACGTCTCCTGCGGGACGTGTCACATTGACGGGCGGATGGATCAGATTGCCTGGGACTTGGGCAACCCCGCGGCGGAACCGCAGGTGTTCCGCGGCACATGCAACTTTGGCACGCTCGGCGGCTGTGAAGATCCACACCCGATGAAAGGGCCGATGACCACGCAGACGCTCGTCGGCATCATCGGCGTCGAGCCGCTGCACTGGCGCGGCGATCGACTGACGATTGAGGAATTCAATCAGACGTATGTCAAGCTGCTGGCGCGCGACGCCGAGCTGACCACGGCGGAAATGGCGCAATTCCGGGCATTTGTCGCTTCGCTGAAGTTTCCGCCCAATCCGAATCGCAATCTGGACAACACGCTGCCGACCAGCGCGACCGTGCCGGGCGGCCCGGCCAATCCGGCGCGCGGCTTGCAGCTCTATCAGACCGCGCTTTTTGACGGCGGTGCGCTGACGTGCGTTTCGTGCCACACGCTTCCGACCGGAGCGAACCCGACGATCATCTCGTCGGACCTGCTCGGCGAGACGCAGAGCATGAAAGTGCCGCAACTCCGCAATATGCATGAGAAGACCGGCTTCACGCGCACCTCGACGAGCAACAACCGCGGCTTTGGCTTTGCCCATGACGGCGCCTTTGACACGCTGAATTCATTCCTGCGGGCGCCGGTCTTTCGCTTTGCCGCCGGCGCAACCGGTGAGCAGCAGCGCCGCGACGTCGAGGCGTTCATGTTCGCGTTTGGGACAGAGACCCATGCCGCCGTCGGAGCGCAGACGACCGTGCTCGACGGCGCCGCGATTCCGCCGGCGCAGGCGACATTGTTGAACACGTTCCAAACGCTCGCCAACGGCGGGCAGGTTGGTCTCGTGGCTCACGGTCGCGTGGGCGGCCTCGCGCGCGGCTGGCGTTACAACGGCGCGAGCATGTATCAAGCCGATCGAGCGACGGAGACGATCAGCGCCGCCGCCCTTTCGGCGCTGGCCGCGCCCGGCGGTGAGTTGACCTATACCGTTGTGCCGACGGGCAGCCAGACCCGCATCGGCATCGATCGCGACCTCGATGGCTTCTTTGATCGCGATGAATTGGACGCCGGCAGCGACCCGGCCGATCCGGGCAGCATTCCGACGATCGGCCGTACAGGCGACATGAATTGCGACGAAGTGGTGAACTTCGACGATATCAACGGCTTCGTAACGGCGGTCGTCGGCGAGGCGGCCTATGTCGCCGCGTTCCCGACGTGCCGCTGGCTGAATGGCGACGTGAATGACGACGGAATTGTGAACTTCGGCGATATCAACGGCTTCGTGGATTGCTTGATCGCGGGCGGTTGCCCCTAGTGCTTTGTCAAACTTGAATTTGCGGGTTCGAAACGAGGGTAGCATGGGCCTCCGGCCCGTGCGTCCCACTACAAAGATAGGCACTATTCTTATGCCGTTACGTCGGAGCTCCTTTCCGCTTCATCCGAAAATTCAAGTGTGACGAAGCACTAGAGCCGAAGAGCGGACGAGTGCGCGGCGCACGTGCAATGAATGATCTTTCATGCAACCGATCATTCGGTTGCTGATGTCGCATGAGGAGTCCATCACACTTGAATTTTCCGATGAAGCGGAATCTCTCACCTGCCAGGAGGGGAAATTGTCGCTGTGCATGATGTGAGACGCACGGGCCGGAGGCCCATGCTACCCATATGTCGAACCCGCAAGCGGAAGACCGGCGAGCGCAAACCGTCGCCGCTGGAAAACACCTGGCTGCCGCGCTTGTTCCGTGCGTCTCCGCCCGTAGAATTGCGTCCATCGACGGAGCTGAAGCGCCGTCGCGGGTTCCAGCCGAGCACGTCGTTTCGCCACTGTCGCTCGTGACGCCGCGCCGCCGCCGTTGCTGATGGAGAGCATGGATGGTTCTCTGGATACTGCGGGCGATGTTCGTGATTCTGATCGCGGCGGTCTCGCTGAGCGCGGTGACGCGCGATCGGAGCATCCCGGCTGAAAACAGCATGTGGCTGGTCGCCGGCGGCATCATTCTCGCGATCGCGATGGTCGGGTTGGACTTGCTCCTGCCGCGCAAGTCGCTGGCGGCGCTCTCCGGGGCGTTTCTGGGGCTGATCGTCGGCATGGCGGTCGCCTATGGCCTGAGCCTGATCGTCAACCTGCTGATCGAAGTGTACGCGCCCGGCCTGGCGCCGGACGCCGGCGAGGAAAACACAGTCATCAGCGCGGTCAAGCTGGTGATCGGCATCATCTGCTGTTATCTGGCGATCAGTTTCATCCTGCAAACCAAAGACGACGTACGCTTCGTCATCCCCTATGTCGAGTTCTCGAAGCAGACGCGCGGCTCGCGGCCGCTGATCCTCGACACATCCGTCATCATCGACGGCCGCATCGCCGACATCTGCGACACGCGCATCATTGACTCGCCGATTGTCATTCCCCGGTTTGTGCTGCAGGAGCTGCAGACCGTCGCCGACAGCGCCGACAAGCTCAAACGCAATCGCGGCCGCCGCGGCCTCGACATGCTCAACAAGCTCCAAACCAACGACAAAGTCGAGATCAAGATTTCCGACGCGCGGCTGCCCAGCGTCGAGGAATCGGGCGACGTCGATCAGAAGCTGGTCGAGCTGGCCAAGAAAATCGACGGCCGCGTCGTCACGAACGACTACAACCTCAACAAGATCGCGCAGATTCGCGGCGTCGAGGTGATCAACATCAACGATCTGGCCAATGCGCTCAAGCCGGTCGTCCTGCCCGGCGAGACGATGACCGTCCGCATCATCAAACCCGGCGAGGAAATGGGTCAGGGCGTCGGCTATCTCGAAGACGGCACGATGGTCGTCGCCGAAAACAGTCGCGACAAGATCAACGAAGAAGTGCTGCTCACCATCACCAGCGTGCTGCAAACCTCGGCGGGACGAATGATTTTTGGCCGGCCGGAGGGCGCGCCGGTTCCGCCGCGCCGCCCGCGGCAGCGTGCTTGGGGCGAGCGTCCGGGGCCGGGCGAGGTCTGAGCAGCATCGCGCGCTTCGAATGCACAGCACGCGGAAGCGTGCGAGGCGTCTGATGGTCTTGCAGCCGTGACGCCGGGTGTCGGCCTTGGTCGCGGGCACGCCTTGGGCCGGTTTGCCATCTGATTTGACCGCGGCGAGACTGCCGCGCATGCCAGTTGCCCAAGACACTCGAAACCGGCCGACGTTGCTGGAGGTTCTGGCCTTGTCGGGGCGGCTGATCTGGCGTCCGCGGCGCGGGTTTCGGCGTTTGTATCACGCGACGTGGGCGCAGCTCTGGTTTACGCAGTTGCTGTGGGCGGCGTTACTCGCACTGCTCATCGGCGGAGTCTCGTTCGCACGGGCCATGTACGAAGAGCCGCAGTTAATGGCCACGTCGAATGTCAGCGGCGTCAGTTACGATGATTTCACGAAGCCCTTCAATTCTCCGACAATTCAGACGCCGGCCAAAACCTGGGAGCGCCTCCATCCCGACGGTGCGTTCGGTGAATTTGAAATCGAGATCCTGCTCTCCACGCTGCTCGCTCTCGTGACCAATATGCTGCTCTTGGCGGCCTTCTGGCAGGAACACTATCGCGGCCTGGCGGTGGGTGAGTGCCTGCGCCGGCTATTGGGCGCCACAACGGCGGCGACGGGTTATGGGGTCGTGTTGATTGTCGCGCTTGAGTTGGTTATGACCGGCGTTCACTATGTCGATGTCTATCACACGAGCCAAATGCTGGCGGGGCTGACATATCCGAGCGCCTGGTACTTCGACTTGCTGCATTTCTCTCCGATTCTGAGTTTCGCGCTCTTTGTGTGGCTGGGTTTGCGGCGGGTGGCTTTTTTCGTCCGGGCCGCCCGCCCGCTCGCGCCGCGCACGTCAGAGCCGCCGCTTTGTGAAGCGTGCGGCTATGACCTGACGCACATGCCGGCGGATAATTACTGTCCCGAATGCGGTCAGGCGCAGCCGGACGCGGAGCACCCGGAGCGCCGCCGGCCCGACATCGCGTGGGAGCGCGCCCCGACCTGGGGCAATTTTCCGCACACACTGCTGCATATCCTGCTGCGACCCGTCAAGGCGCACTACGGGCGGCTGCATCTGAACAGCAGCCTCCGGGCGGCGCGGCGCTTCGCGGGGCGGAACTACTTTGTGCTTGGTTTGGCTGCGGGCCTGTTCGTGCCGGCGGCGGTGCTGACGGATAGCTATTTCCAATATCGACGGTTTACCTTTTTCAGTTGGGTGGATGTTGCCGGCGGCGCGATGGTCACCAGCGCGCTGCTGCCGCTCGTTTGCTGGAGCATTTATCGCGGCGTGGCCTTCATGGCGTTTGTCATCACGTGCTGGCGGCGCGCCGTGTCGGCCCCGCACCGCACGGCCAAAGCCCTGCACTATGAAACGGCTTATCTGTGGCTGCCAGCGCTGTGGCTGGTCCTGATGTTCGCTTCCACACTCATCTTCCGAACGTGGTTTACCGATTTCCTCACAAGCGCGGGACTGATCCGGCCGGCGCCGTTCTTTCGCGGCATACCCGAGATCATCCTGTTTTTTGCCGGGTTGGTCTTGCTGGTGGTCGTCTGGGTTTTCCGCTTTCGTCGGATCATCCAGGCAATCCGCTATGCGAATCAGTAAATGCAGGAGTCGCGCCGCGGGACCGCGCGATTTAGAACCATGTACGTGGATCGGCGGAGTGGCGGAGTGGCGGAGTGAGCGCCGCCGCCGCGCGTGGTTTATTCGTCCGCGATGATGCCCTCGACCTGCGCGATGCGGGCAATCTCGGCGGGCGTTGTGACGCCGCGGAGAATTTTGCGCTTGCCGTCGTCGAGCAGCGTGCGCATGCCGCCGGCGCGGGCGGCGCGGCGGAGCTGGCTGGCCGCCGCCCGGTTGAAGGCCAGATCGCGCAGTTCGTTGTTCATCTCCAGAATTTCATAGATGCCCTGACGCCCGCGATAGCCGACGCCGCTGCAGCGATTGCAGCCGCGCCCGCGATAAATGTGATGCCCTTCGAGATCGTCGTCGGTGATGCCCAGCAACTTGAGCGTGAAGCGATCAGGCGCGGGGTCGATCTCCTTGCACTCCTTGCAGATCACGCGAATCAGGCGCTGCGCCATGATCGCCTGAATCGAGGATGCCACCAGGAAGGGCTTGATGCCCATGTCGATCAGACGGGTGATGGCGCTGGGTGAGTCGTTGGTGTGCAGCGTGCTAAAGACCAGGTGGCCGGTCAGCGCCGCCTGGATCGCGACTTCGCCGACCTCGCGATCGCGAATTTCACCGACGAGGATGATGTTGGGCGCCTGACGCAGCATCGCGCGCAGAATCTTCGAGAAACTCAGCCCGATCTCATCGCGCACCTGGCACTGATTCATGCCGCTGAAATTGTATTCAACCGGGTCTTCGGCGGTGATGATCTTCTTATCGGGGCGGTTCAGTTCCTGCAAGGCGGCATAGAGCGTCGTGGTCTTGCCCGAGCCGGTCGGCCCCGTCACGAGAAAGATGCCGTTGGGCTGGCGGATGATCTTGCCAAAGCGCTCGTAATCGTCCTGCTCAAGGCCCAGGCCGGTCACGCCGATGCGGACCGAATCGGGGCGCAGAATACGCAGCACGATGCTCTCGCCGTGATAGGACGGGCACGAGCTGACGCGGAAGTCGATCGGCTTGTCGGCGATCTTCATCTTGATGCGGCCGTCCTGGGGCAGGCGCTTCTCGGCGATGTCGATGCCGCTCATGATTTTCAGACGGGCGGTGACGGAGCTTTGCATGACCTTGGGCACGTTGTCGCGGACGATGCAGACGCCGTCGATGCGATAGCGGACGCGGACGCGGTCAATCATCGGCTCGATGTGAATGTCGCTGGCGCGGGTCTTGACCGCTTCGGTGATGATCAGGTTGATCAGCTTGATGACCGGCGCGTCAGGATCGAGGCCGCCCGCCGTGCGCTTCTCGCTTTCTTCGCGACGCATCTGCAGATCGGCGTCCTGGTCGATGCTGCGGATCGCGTCGTCGACGCTGGTGTCGGCCTTCTTTAGAAACGTGTCGATATAGCGTTGGATCTTGCCGCGCGGCGCGAGGGCGCACTCCAGCTCCATGCCCAGCAGGAAGCGCAACTTGTCGAGCAGTTCCAGATCATACGGGTCTGAAACGATGATCTTCAGCCGGCTGTCAACCTTCGCCATCGGCAGCACGCGGTCGGCGCGGATGATCGATTCGGGGATCAGTTCCAGCGCCTGCGGCACGACGACGTTTTTATCGAGATTGACGAATTCGAGGTCGGCCTGGGCCGCCAGCGCCTTGGTGACGTCTTCCTCGCTGGCCAGCTCCAGTTCAACCAGCGCCTCGCCGATCCGTTTGTTCTGCTTCTGCGCGTAGGCCAGGCCGTCATCGAGTTGTTGCGGCGTGATGATGTTCCAACTAACCAGAATCTCGCCCAGCTTCTTGCGGCGTCGAGCCATATCGCACCCTCGTCAACCGGTCGTCGATCTCTCTAAGTATCTATCCATTGGATCGCGACCGAGGCGTCAGTATAGCCGCCCGGCCGGCGCAACCGGGGTCTGACGCGCGAGACCGCGCAGCGTGACAGCATCCCCGCCGATCGCTACTCTAACGGCCTGAAATAACCCTGCGCGGCGGCGGCGTTTGGCGCGGAAGCCGAACCGAGGGTCGCCGAGCGCTATCATGAGGACGCAATGCGCACGTTGGTCGCATTCAGCCTGCTGTTGTTTACCGCGAGCGCCGCGCTGGCGGAGAGTCATACCGAAGAAGCCAAGAAAGCGGCCGCGGCCAAGCCCGCGCCTGCGGAGGGCAACGCGTTGAAGCCGCGGTTTGAGATCGATACGTCGCTGGGCAAGATCACCGTCGAGCTGGATGGTGAAAACGCCCCGATCAGCGTGGAAAATTTCGCCAAATATGCCGCCGACGGCCATTACAACGGCACGATCTTCCACCGCGTCATGAAGGATTTCATGATTCAGGGCGGCGGGTTCACGCCGGACATGACCGAGAAGAAGACGGCCTATCCGGCGATCAAGAATGAGTCGGACAATGGTCTGAGCAATCTGCGCGGCACGATCGCGATGGCGCGGCTGCCCCAGCCCAACTCGGCCACGGCGCAGTTCTACATCAATGTGGTGGACAACAAGAGTCTCGACGGCAAGCCCAACCTGGCCAGCGGCTATGCCGTCTTTGGGCGCGTCATCGACGGGCTGCAAGTCGCTGACAAGATTCGCGAAGTGCCGGTCGGCATGAACGGGAAATACGAGTCCGTTCCCACCGAGCCGATCGTGATCAACTCGGTCAAGGCGATCGGCGACGTTCAACTCGAGAAATTCCGCGCTGTCGCCGCGGAGAAAGTGAAGCGCGAAATGGAAGCCCAGGAGAAGGCCAACGCCGAGATCGTCACCAAGATCGAAAAGGAGACCGGCAAGAAAATCGAGAAATCGGCCAGCGGCCTGATGTGGGTCGTGCTGAAAGAGGGCAGCGGCGCCCAGCCGACCCCCGAAGACACCGTCGAGGTGCACTACACCGGCACGCTCGTCGACGGCACGAAGTTCGACAGCTCGGTCGATCGCGGCCAGCCGGCGAAGTTCCCGCTCGGTAACGTCATCAAGGGCTGGACCGAGGGCGTCGCCTTGATGAAGGTCGGCGAGAAACGCAAATTCATCATTCCGCACGGCCTGGCCTATGGCGAGGCCGGTCGTCCGCCGCGCATTCCGCCGCGCTCGACGCTGGTTTTCGAAGTCGAATTGCTGGGCGTCGAGAGCAAGTAAGCCGTCGCTGCGCTTCGGGCCAATGGCCGCGGGCCGTCTTGGCCGCGGCCCTTTCGGCCCGGCATTCTGTATGTATTCAGCACGCCGGGCGCTTGGCCGTCCGGCGTGCTGATTTATGGCATATCGGAAGCAGCAGGCTTACGCCATTCATCACGGCGCTGTGGCGTGATCGCGCAGCGGTCGCACGGCTTCCATACAATCCGCCGCGTGAACAGCCCCTTGCAATTCGAGCGGCTGGCCGAATGCGGCACAGCGCGATGCGGTCGGATCACGACGGCGCATGCAACCATCGACACGCCCGCGTTCATGCCGGTCGGCACGCGCGCAACGGTCAAGGGCGTCACGCCGGCGCAGCTCGCCGACTCGGGGGCGCAGATCGTCCTCGCCAATACGTATCACCTGCTGCTGCGCCCAACCGCGGAGGTCATCTTCGCCCTGGGCGGGTTGCATCGTGTCATGGCTTGGCCGGGATCAATCCTCACCGACAGCGGCGGGTTTCAGGTCTTCTCGCTCTCTGAGCTGCGAAAGATCGACGACGACGGCGTCACCTTCCAATCCCACATCGACGGCGCCATGATTCGTCTGACGCCGGAGGAGTCGCTGCGCATCCAGCATCGGCTCGGGGCCGACATCATCATGGCCTTCGACGAATGTCCGTCGCTGCCGGCGACGCCCGCCGCGCTGCGCGGCGCCGTCGAGCGAACCATCGCCTGGGCGCGGCGCTGCCGCGCCGCCCATCGCGCCGCCGCGGAACAGGGCCTGATCGCCCCGACCGAAGCCGCGTTTACACAGATGGACGAATCTGTCGCAGCGCATCAGTCTCTTGATGAGCCTGCGGCCGGCGTCGCCGCGCTCGCGCAGAACACGCCCGCGCAGCAGGCGCTCTATGGCATCGCTCAGGGCGGGCTGGAGCGCACGCTGCGACTGGAATGCCTCGAGCGTCTCGCCGAGATCGGCTTCGACGGCTATGCACTGGGTGGCCTCTCCGTCGGCGAGCCGCCGGCCGAGATGCACGCGCTGTTGTTTGACGTCGTTCCGCAGATGCCGGCGGCGCAACCGCGCTACCTGATGGGCGTCGGCACGCCGCTCGATCTGGTGAACGCCGTCGCGGCGGGCATCGATCAGTTCGATTGCGTGCTGCCGACGCGGAACGGCCGCAAGGGCTACGCCTTTACCAGCGCCGGCGTCTTGCGAGTGAAGAATGCCCGCCATCGGCTGAGTCGCGCGCCGCTCGACGAGGCCTGCGACTGTTACGCCTGTCGCCATTTTTCGTGCGGATATCTGCGGCATCTGCTGCTGGCGGAAGAGGTGCTTGGTTCCACGCTCGTTTCGCTGCATAATCTGCGGTTCTATCAGAATTTGATGGCGCGGATGCGCGCTGCGATCCTCGCGGGCAGCTTCGCCGCATGGCGAAACGAGTTTTTGTCCGGTCCGGTCGCCGCCGCGGTGAACAAGGATTGCGAATGATGCGATGCGACTGGCTGCCCCATGCGGTTCCGCTTTTTCTGGCTCAGGCGACGCAACCCGCCGCCCCGCAAATGTCGGGCACGGAGTTCTTCCTGCGGCAATTCGGGCCGCTGATCCTGTTGATCGGCGTCTTCTTCTGGATCATGTCGCGCGGCAAGGCCAAGGAGCAGAAGCAGTATCAGGCCATGCTCGCCGGGCTGAAGAAAAATGACCGTGTTCAAACCATCGGCGGCATTCTCGGCGTCGTCGCCGATGTCCGCGATCACGAGGTCGTGCTGAAAGTGGACGAGACCAACAACGTGAAAATCCGCTTCAATAAGAACGCGATCAAGGACGTCATCTCCGACGCGGCCGAACCGGCGAAATGAACACGCGCTCCTGCGACATGATGTAAGCAGAGCCGCGCCCGCAAGGAAGCGGAGAGTCAGCGAAAACCTGACCACTCCCTCACGGTCGCGGCTCTGTAAGACAGCAGAGCAAAATCGGATCGCGCGCTAACAACCACCCGTGATCAGGCAGGCCACAAACCCGTCGATGTCATCGAAATCGACCGTGCCGTCCTGGTCGAGGTCGGCCAAGCCGGCGTCACACTCCGGATAAGCATCGAGATATCCGAGCGGCGCGGCCAGCGCCAGCACAAACGAATCAATATCGTCAAACGTGACTCGCCCGTCACAATCGAGATCGCCGCGCAGGTCGCTGGCGGGAAAACGCACGATCCAGCCGCGTGAGCGACCGCTCGCATCGACGCCCGAACCCACAATTGTCCGACCTGAGGCCGAGACGCCCGAGGCGAGGCGCAACGTCCAACCGCTCAGATCCAGGCCATATTCCGACTGCAGCATCGTCTTGAGATCCTGCAGGCCGGATGCGGACCTCCAGACAAATGCATGTCCGGCTTGCTCCGGCGTGCCCAACAACCCCCACGACCAGGCCCCGACGATCAGGCGACCATCCTGCGATACAGCTTTCACCGTTGCCGACGCATAGTCCTCTTCCAAGGGGGTTCCGATCGCGACCATGCCTTCCGCTTCCGTCCAACGGAAGGGCAGACGACCGCTCGGCGCATCCGACACGCCGATGATGACGGCGCCGTCGGGCGTGACGCCCGTGGCGATGCTGTTAAATCCGCCAAGCCCTAGATCGCCCAGTCCCTCCACCGACCATCCGTCCGGCGTGCGCCGCCAGCGCGCGGCTTGCGGATACTGAAACGGCTCGCCTGGGTTGAAGCCATCGGCCATGCCCACCACAACCTGCCCATCCGCCGAGGCCGCAGAAGCCACGGAGTTTTCGAAGAAAGAAAGCCCGCCCAACAGATCGGGCAACAGCGTGACCGTCCCCGTCTCCCAATAGAACGCGCGTGAAGCGGAGTAGTAGGGATCGGCACTGGTCTCACCATAGCCGCCGACAATGACCCCGCCATTGAAAGACGCCCCGTACGCCCAGGTGGAGGGCAAGCCGCCCAGCGTGGGATCGATGGGAAACTCGGGATCAAGGCTGTGCGGACGTTGATCGCCGTTCCAGCGGCACGCCGCAAACCTTGTCTTCAAGCCCGCCCCGGTCAGGCCCGTCCCGACGATCTGCGAGCCGTCACCGGAGCAATTGATCACGTTCGCAGGAATCAGAAAGCCGCCGGGTGACGACAGCGTCGAAAGTCCGGTGGAGGCGGCCCAGCGAAACGGGATCGCATAGTCCGTGCCCGCCGTTTCACCTTGTCCGACGACGATCCGCCCATCGGCAGAGACCGCCCGTGCGAACACATCGTCGGCGCCGGCCGGAATCGGCAAGACGGAGAAGATCGCCCGCTCCGCATGCGCCGCTGGAGTCAGCACGATGACAAACAGGACGTAGGCGAAGGCACGGACCATGATCGAGCTCCCATCCTAGAAAGGTGAATGCGCGCTCAACCTCGTCCGGCCCTTGCCCGAGCAGCGCATACAACGGCAGTTTCAATCACCCATTGAGTATCAACCAATCACCCAAGCTCGCCCGACCAATACTAGAGAATTTTTTTTATTTTGTCAAGAATCATTTCGCGCACCCTGCGCAACCCGGTCGGCATGCAGCCGATCACTGCTTCGGCGGATAGGCCGGCGGCATCATGTTCGGCGTTTGCAGAAAGTGCCGGACCGGGTCGATCATCGGCGTCGGGTGCGGCAGCGCGAAAAGCTCGCCATACATGAAGCCGCAGCGACCGCCCTCCGCCGCGTCGACCGCGCGGATCCGATGCAGCAGGCCGGCCAGCCGCCGTTCGTCAAACTGGCTCTTGTAGCAGGAGATCGCCGCGATTTTCTGCTCGATCACGTCGCTCGTGTCGATCACAAAGGTCGAATGCCAGTGCCCCAATTCCGCCGAAATCACCACGGGCCGGTACCAAAGCCAATCGACGCGATAAGGCGTCGTGCCGTCGAAGCGATCGTCCCACTTCGTGAGTTGCGCGTAAAAGCGGGCCGCCTCCACGATCAACTGACCCTGATAGTGATCCGGCGACGCGCCGGGCGTCCGGCCCCACATCCCCACCACGATCTGCGGCTTGTGCCGGCGCAGCACGGTCGCGACGGCATAGCGGGCCGGCGGCCCATCCATCAGCTCCCGATTCGTCAGATGCAGCGTCTGCACGTGCTGCACCCCCAGGATCGCCGACGCCTCCGCCAGCTCGCGCCGCCGCGTCTCCAGGTCGCCGCGCGGCGTCGGCTCGCCATCCGTCATGTGCAGGATGCCGACCTTGTGGCCCAGCTTCACCAGCTTGGCGATCGTGCCGCCGCAGGTGATTTCGATGTCGTCGGGGTGCGGCATCACGAATAGCACGTCAAGCTTGGTGTAACTCATGCGGCGATTGTAGACACGCCGCGTCACCGACGGCACGCCTCGATCGGCTGGTGCAGTCATGAAGGGTGGTCGCGGCCGGTTCAGCCCGGCCGGCCGGGGCTGCTCGGTGCGGCCCGCTCGCGGCTGCGCGGCGCGCGGTTGTCCGACCGCTCCGGATTGCCTACAGTGCGGCGGAAGGAGTGATCCGCTTGCTCAACCGCATCCGCCAAATTGACGCCCTGGGCCAGGCCCTCTGGCTTGACTACATCAGCCGTCCGCTCGTCCGCGGCGGAGAACTCGCCGCGCTGGTCGAAGAGGGCGTGCTCGGGGTTACGTCCAATCCGACGATCTTTCAGAAGGCCATCGCCGAGAGCGCGGACTATGACGACGACATTCGCCGGCTCGGGCAGCGCGGCCTGGGCCTGGTCGAAACCTATGAAGAGCTTGCGCTGGGCGATGTGGGCGAGGCGGCGGACATCCTGCGGCGGGTCTACAACGAGCGGCACGGCCGCGACGGCTTTGTGAGCATCGAAGTCAACCCCGAGCTGGCCCACGATACCGCCGGCGCCATCGCCGAGGGGCGGCGGCTCTGGGCGCGGCTCAATCGCCCGAACATCATGATCAAAGTGCCGGCGACGCCGGCGGGGCTGCCGGCGATCACCGCCCTGATCGGCGAGGGCATCAACGTCAACGTCACGCTGATCTTTTCCGTCGCCATGCACGAGCGCGTCATGCAGGCGTACATCGACGGCCTGCGGCAATTCAGCGCGCAGAAGCGCCCGCTCGGCACGGTCTCGTCGGTCGCTTCGTTCTTTGTCAGCCGGGTCGATACGCTGATCGACAAGCTGCTTGATCAGAAGATTGCCGGCGGCGAGGAGCATCTCGAATATCTGCGCGGGCGCGCTGCGGTGGCCAACTCCAAGCTCGCCTACGCGGCTTACAAGCGCGTGTTCGAGGGGCCGGGCTTCGAGGAGCTGCGCCGGCTCGGCGCTCGCGTGCAACGCCCGCTGTGGGCCAGCACCAGCACCAAGAACCCGCGCTATCCCGCGACGAAATACATCGACCCGCTGATCGGCATGAACACCGTCAACACCGTGCCGCCGCCGACGCTTGAGTCGATTCGCAACGAGGCGGTCGCGGCCCAGACCATCGAGCAGGATCTGCACGATGCGCAGATGGTGATCGACAAGCTGCATGAGTGCGGCATCGACATGCACGCCGTGACGGACCAGCTTTTGCGCGAAGGCGTCGAGGCGTTCGCGAATTCCTTCCGGCTGCTGATGCAGGATCTGGAGGGCAAGCGCTCCGTCGTGCTGGCCGGCGCTTGAACCCAGCCGCGAAACCCAGCCGCGCCCTCTTTCCGAACCGCGCCCGTCAGGAAGCGATTCGATTCCGGCGACGCCTGATCAAGCCAGGAACACCGCTGCGATCTTCGCATTCTGCGATTTTCGATTTCGCGAGTTGGCAATTCCGTCCGTCATCACCGACTTTCGCAACCGCATGGCCCGCGCATCAATGCCGCGAACTACGATCCACGACCGGCTCGACTTCAAGCGCTCCCTCACGGTCGCGGTTCGGTTGGATAGCATGACGGGGGATCGCCAACCGATCGGAAAAAGCGGACCAGAACTCTGCTCGCGCTACGGTCCCACATAGATCATGAACACGATCGCGTAGTACGGATCAAGGATATTGTGCGGCAACCCGCCGCCGGTGTTGCTGGAAAACTGCGGCAGCGGCGCGGTGGTTGTTCCGATCGTCGCGCTTCCAAATGAGCCGCTCATGAACAGCGTTCCGCCGCCCATGGTGTCAATCCGGTTGTAGTCGTGCGTGTGGGAGATGTCGTGGTTGTGCGGCGGTAGCTCATTGACGGTGAGCGTGTGGTTTGCGGCGCCGCCGCTGCGGGTCGGGCTGCCCGTTACGGTGGTGCTGGAGGCGGGGCCGAGATCGACACTCGCGCCCATTGGTCCGCGATTGCGAAAGTCGGGCAGATTGAACGTGGTGCTGCCATCGCCGCCGCCGTAGGTCGTGCCGATCGCGGCATAGAGCTTGGCATGCACGCTGCGCGACAAGGCGGCGCCGTCGCAGTGATGCCAGCCCGGCGGAATGTTCGCGATCGGCCCGGCGAACATGCGCACCTCGCCAGGAATCGGCTGAAAATCCAGCGCATCGCGACCATCGAGCCGGTCGGCGTCGAGACCGCTGCCGGCGCCCTGCGGCACGACCTTCGCCGGCGGAACGAACGCCAGCACGCGGCCATCCACGCTGTCGTTGGCGAGCATCGGACCGGTGACGGATGCAATCTCGTTGTGCCGCACATATTGCGGATGATCATCCCCGAGCAATCCGCCAAGCTGGTTGTGGCTGGTCACGCCCGGTCCGGGCGGCCCCTGAGGCCCGGGCGGCCCGGGCAGGGGATTCATGAAGACCACGACGACCGCGCGTCCCTCGTGCTCGGCCAGCACCTCGCGCAATTGCTGCGCGCTTAGCGGCTGCTGCGCGTCGGCGAGCGCGTCGAGCGAATCGACTGCGCCGCTCGCGCCGCTGTCGGTCGCGCTTGTGCCCGCGCGGCCGCCGGCGCTGCTTGGCGCTGGTTCTGCGCTGGCATCGCCGTCGGTCGTGTCGGCGCGGCTGGTGTCGCCACGCTGGGCGCCCTCGTCAAAGACATCGAGGACGCTATTCGGGGTGCAGTTGGGATTCATGGCGCCGCACAACAGCCCCAGCGCCGCCACGGCCAAGCCCAGCCCGCGCCACCGGAGGATCCCATCTATTAAACGTCGGTTGATCGTCATAGCTGCTCCGTTGACGTAAGTCTCTATTCGTATCGGCCGTTCGAGCCGATGAGAGCGAGCCAGGGTCGATGTAGGGTTGGTAGGTAGTTGGGAGTTTGCCCTCGAGCCCCCTAAACCGAACCGCGCCCTCAAACCGAACCGCGCCCGTCAGGAAGCGATTCGATTCCAGCGACGCCTGATCGACCCAAGAACACCGCTGCGATCTTCGCATTCTGCGATCTTCGCATTCTGTGTTCTTTGCTTTCGCGGGATAGCGATCCCGCCCGTCATCCCCGACTTTCGCAACCGCTCGGCCCGCGCATCAATAGCGCCAGCAAAGATCCACGCTCGGCTCGACTCCAATCGCTCCCTCACGGTCGCGGTTCGGTTCGTCGATTGGGGGAGATGCTTACGCTGACCGAAGCCGCCAGAAATAAAACCCTACCGCGATCGCCTGAAGCACGATGATCGCGATGAAGATGCGCTGAAAGTCGGCCTTGGCAGTCTTATGGCGGAAGAGGCGCTGGGCCGCGAAGGCCGCCGGGCTGCCGCCGCAGAGCGCACAGATATGCAAAACGCCCTCGGGCACGCGCCAGCCGCCGCGCTGCGCCGCCGATTTGTCGAGTCCATAGAGCGTAATGACGACGGCGTTGATCGCGCCGAGCCACGCCCACAGCAACCCCAAGCCGGCATACAAAAAGGCTCCCGCGATGAACAGTGCCATCACGGAAGCCCATGCAAGGTGTACTCTCGCGGTTCGGCTCAGCATGCGGCCCTGGCGGGGAAACGGGGGATCGCCGTGTTGCGCCCGGCCGCTCACGCAGCGGCTACTGAATCTCGCGCTCGCGCGGTTGCGAGCCGCCCCGCTCGCGCGCGTCCGATGAATCCCGCTCCGGTTTCTCGCGCTCGTGTTCGTTGCGCTCCCCTTCATTATTCTGCGCCGGGGCGGATTTGTCGCCCGGCCGGGTGGGCCGCGCTTCGCGCCCGTCGGGCCGGGCGTAACTCCCGTCGCGGTCAGGCGATCCGGCACGCTTGGGGTCCTGCAGCCGCTGTGCCTCGCTGCGGCGGTCAGCAGGGGTCGCGCGGCGTCTTTCGGCCGATTGGGCCTGCCGCTCCACTTCGGCCAGAGCGGCACGGTGCGCGGCCTCCGCCTGGCCGGCCGCTTGGCGGGCAAGGCCGGCTTCGAGAGCTGCGACGCCATCGGCGGCATGCGCCTGTGCGGCGATGACAAGCTGCTGCTCACGCTCGAGCTGTGCCTGCGTGAGTCGGGCCAGTTCGGGTAGGGCCGTGGTTGCGGCGCTGGTGCGCGTCGTGGCTTCGCGGCGCTCCCAGATGCGCACGTCGGTGATCTCGGCGCTGGCGGTCAGCTCGCGCTCCGGGTCGCCGGCATGCACATATTCCACCATCCGCCGCGTCTGCCGCGCCCGCAACGGGCCGCGCCAGTCATTGTCGATCATGAAGGGCGTGGCGGCATACAGCGAAACTTCGCGCACCGGCACGCGCTGCGCATCCTCCACCGTCAGGCGCACGCCCAGCAGCGAGACGAGCGATTCGCCCTTGTTCGTCGCGGTGACGACGACCCGGCCGGAGAGGCCCTCCCGAGCCGGCGGGAGATACTCGGCCTTGATCTCGATGTCGTCGGCATATTCTGGACAGCGCCGATCATCGAACACCTCGGAAATCGACCGGGGCAGGGCCTCCCGCCATTGCGGCACGCCGCTGCTGACGGCGGCCACGACCTGCCCGACCTTCGAGCTGAAGACGTACATGCTGGCCAGCCCGAGCGTGGTGCCACAGACGATCAGGACGATGAACGTGCCAAAGACGCCTTTGGCACAGGTGGTGAAAAAGCCGCTTTTGCGGGCGCAAGATTGGTCGACGATCATGGCTGCGAACTCCCTTGGCTGACCGGCCGGTGGAACGTCTCCACCCGGGCCGCGACGAGCTTACCGTGGTTCACAGGGGTATTCGGGCCGACCGCCGAATTATTTCGGGCTGAATCCACGCGGCGGGAAGCCGCAGCGGGCCGGGTTCGAATGTGCGGCAGGTTGCACGCCGGCCGTCTACCCAGCCCCGACCGTCAAACCGCCGATCACTTCAGGAGCGCTTGCAGGGCCGCCATGCGCTTCTCGGATTCTGACTTACTGCCGCTGCGCGAAGGGTGATTCTCCGGGACGAAGCAGGAGGGGGCTTCGCGCTCGCCAGGCTGCGGGTTGGTCGCGCTGGGTAGCCCGTCGGCCTGCGGGCCGTCGCAATCCTGGGTGTCGCCGTCGGGGGCTGCTGTCGCGCCGCCGCCGGTGTTCATTTCACAGCGATCCTGACGCCACCAGCGCTCGACGATCTTCTCGACTTCGCCGCTGCCCTCATCGGTCGCCCACTTGCCGAAGAAGTCGGCGTCGGAGCTGCACGGCATCTTCGGCGGCTTGTCGATCAACGTGCGCATCGGCATCAGCACCGAATCGCCAATGATGAACCCCTCGCCGGGCTTGAGGCTCGGCAGCAGGTTGATCAGCGAACGGAACTGATCGCTGACGACGCGCGCGGCGTAGTTCTGATCGTCGGGGTTGTTCAGGCGCATCAGCACCATCGTGTTGCATTGCGAGAGAATCGTCTCGCTGATTTCGCTCGGCCGCTGCGAGACGATCATCGCGGATACGCCGTACTTGCGGCCTTCCTTCGCGACCTTTTCGACGGCGGTGCGGGCGAACATGCCCACGCCCTTGTCGCGCCGCGGCAGGTAGTTGTGCGCCTCTTCGAAAACCAGCAAGACCGGCTGTCGCTCGCTCGGCGGCGACCAGAAGTTGTAATCAAAAAGCGTGCGCGTCAGCACCGCGACGGTCGTGTCGACCACGTCAAAGGGCAAGCCCGAAAGATCGACGATCGTCAGGTTCTTGCGTGCCCGCATGCGCCCGAGCAATTGGCGAATAACCCACGAAACGCTCCGCGAGAGCTGCCCCGTGCTCAGCCCCTCGCGGATGTACGGCGCAAGATCCCCGTTGCGCTTGGCCTGCTCAAATGGACGAAGCAGAAAATCATAGCGCCGATCATTCAGGCGGCTTTCGAGTTGATTGACGAAGCCCAGCAGCCGGCCGAAATACGTCGCGTGCGGAATTTCGCCTTCGGCGCTGCCCTTGTTGAACTCCATCCGCCGCGTGAGCATCATCTGCTCCTGCTGCTCCGGCGGCAACTGACGGAACGGCAGCCGCGAAAACGCGAGATTCTGGGAGCTGAGCACATAGCGCGCGTCATTCATGTTCTCGGCATAGAGCTTGAGCTGCTCGACGCTGTAATACACCGGCGTATCCACCGTGAATTCATGCAGCAGGCCGACATCCTCGGCGGCGGGGCGCTTGAGCTTCTCAAACGCCGAGCGCAGAAAGACCTTCTGCGAATTGATGTTGAGCGGATTGGTCGCGTCGAGAAAGAGCTGTTCAAACTCGCTGTATTGCAACATCCAGTAAGGCAATACCAGATTGCGATCGGACAGGTATGTGACGTTCACGTCAGGCTCGAGCCGCTCATTCGAAAACGCCGCGAGATACTCGCCATGCATGTCGAACATCACGACCTGCGAATGCGGCAGGCGGATCGCCTCGCTGACGATCTTGGTGGTCGTGACCGATTTCCCCGAGCCGGAGTTGCCCATGACCGCGATGTGCTTGGCGAAAAACTCCTTGCCGAGCACCTTGACCTCGAAGTCGGTGTCGATCGCGAAGCGCCCCATCGAAAACGCCTTGCGCCCCGCGCCGAGCATGTCGTCAAAGCAGCCGAAGATCAGCTCAAAATCTTCATCCACGCCCAGCCGCACGGGGTCGCCCAGCGTCGGATATTCGCTGACGCCGCGCTGAAATTTCTCGTTGCAGATCGTCCCGAGCAGTTGCGTGGTCATGGTGATGCGACGGGGGGCGGCGGGCGAAGGGCCCGGCTCCAGCTCGCCGGCGGCGCCGACGCGCGTGACATAGCCGATCAGCGTGTTCTTGCCCATCGGGATGGTGATGTAGGTGCCCAGCCGGCCGACGCGATAGGTCGTGCCGTGATACTCGACGCGCAGCTCCGGCACGGAGATCTGCACCTCGACGCTGTCGCCTTCGACACCGATAACGTAGCCGATCCGTAGCGCGTCCATCACATCCTCCGCCTGACGGCAAGAGTCCCGTAGGCAGTATTCGATATGTTGCTTGTCAGACATGAATCGTTCGCGGCCAGCGCGGTTGCCGACCGGCATGGGGCGCGGATCGCGCCTTCTATCGGTAGCGCGACGCGGCCGTCGTGCGATAATCACGGGGATGCGGCTCACGGCGATAGGCTGCAAAGCTGGCCCCCCAGTTTTCATCGCTTCGTTGCAGATGGAACGGCTGCCCTCTCACACCCGCCGATCGCGACGCTGCTTGATCGCCCGCCCAGCGAGTATGCTGCGCGCACGGGAGCTGCCATGAACGAACCCATTCTGATCTGCCCGCGTTGCCAGAACGAGATCCGCCTGACCGAATCGCTCGCCGCGCCGCTGATCGAGGCCGAGCGGCGACGGCTGGAGAGCGCCTGGGAGGAGCGCCGCACCGCGTTGGAGCGTGAGGCCCAGACTCAATCACACGCGCTGCGCGAGGCCCAGAGCAAGCTCGCCGCGCAAGCCGAGCAGCAGCGACTCGCCGACGCCCAACTTGCGCAACGCCGCCGCGAGCTGGAGCAAGCCGCGGCCGGGCTGGCCGAACAGGTCGAAGCGCAGGTCCGCCAGCGACTCATAGCGGAGCGCGAGCCGCTCCGCGCGGCGCTGCGCGCCGAAGAAGCGCGTCGCGCGGCGGAAGAACAGGCCGCGCAGCTCGCCGCGCTCCGCGAACAAGCCGCCGCGCAGGCCGCCCGCCTGAAGGCCGCGGAAGAGAATGAGCTGAACCTGCGCCGCGTGCGCACGCAGTTGGAACAGGAGAAGCAGACGCTCGAGCTGACCGTCGCGCGCCAAATGGACGAAGAGCGCGCAGCGATCCGTGCGGCGACCCTGAAGGAGGCCGCCGACGAGCAGCGCCTGCGCGACCTCGAGCGCGAGCAAACGATGGCGGGGCTGCGCTCCCAAATCGAGGAGCTGCGCCACAAGGCGGAGACGCGCTCGCAACAGCTTCAGGGCGAAGTGCTGGAATTGGATTTGGAGGCGCGGCTGCGCGAGGCCTATTCGCGCGACCGGATCGAGCCGGTGCCCAAGGGGCAATTCGGCGGCGACGTGCTGCAGACCGTGATCGACGCCTATGGCCGTGAGTGCGGGGTGATCTTGTGGGAGTCGAAGCGCACCAAGCGCTGGAGCGCCGAGTGGCTGCGGAAGCTGCGCGATGATCAGCGCGCCGCCCGCGCCGACGTGGCGGCGCTGATCAGCACGGTTTTGCCCGAAGGCGTCGAGCCGTTTGCGCAGCTCGACGGCGTCTGGGTCGGCGGACCGGGCTGCGCCGTGCCGCTGGCGGCGGCGCTGCGACATGGGCTGATCCTCGCGGCACAGGCCCACGCCGCCATGCAAGGCCGCAGCGAGAAGCAGGAGCTGGTTTATCGCTATCTGATCGGCGGCGAATTCCGGGCGCGCGTCAGCGCGCTGGCGGAGACCTACATCGGCCTCCGCGACGAGTTGGAGAAAGAGCGCAATGCCTTCCTGCGGCAATGGTCCAAACGCGCCAAGCAACTGGAGCGCTTTGCCGGCGGTCTGCTCGGCATGTATGGCGATGTGCAAGGCATCGTCGGCCAATCGCTGCCGCAGCTTCGCGGGCTGGAGCTGCCGCTACTCAGCGACGTGTCGGCGACCGAAGACCCCGAAGCCTGACGTGTGTTCACATCATCCCGATCGCCCGCCAGCCGACCCGCACGCGCAAGCAGAGCCGCGCCCGTCAGGAAGCGGTCAGCCGAGCCGAACCGCGCCTCTTGGCCGAACCGCGTCTCTTAGCCGAACCGCGTCTCTTAGCCGAACCGCGCCCGTCAGGAAGCGATTCGGGTCGACACACGCCAAATCAACCCGATCGAATCGACTCGAAACATACGCACACGCCGTCAGGTCTCGATTGGCCCGCAGCGCCACGTCAGTCTTGAACCAGACAATCATCGCACATCTAGTCTTCCCCTTCGTCGCTTCGTTGCTCCGTTGCTTCGTTGCTCCGTCGCTTCGTCGCTTCCTCGCTCCGTCGCTTCGTCGTTTTTCCGGGCCGTTGCAGAATCGAATCGCGCCCTCTCGAGGCTGTCGAAATACTTGTCAAAATCAATCTCGACAGCCCGCTGATCGCCTGGCGTCGCACCGAAACCCCAGGTCTGATGCTGCGTCAAGCATTCGACGCCACGTCGCAGAGTAGTTCGACAGCCTCTCTCGGTCGCGGTTCCGCCATCCAGCAGTGCCGCGATTCGGCAAAAAATGCTCCGCCAAGCTGAATCTGCAACTCTGTTCTTTGGATAGCGCGCTTGGCGGGCGGGCCAGCGACTCCGTCCGCCTACGATTGAATCTTCCGCTTCAATTGGAATGAACCACGACCCTCTACAGTGGTATGGTCTAGTGTAGGCAATCAGGGCTTGCGCCGACCGCAAGCCCCTCGCCGCCCCGAGAAAGGAAGCCGAAGATGGACATTCGCGTTCAGAATCACAACGGCCACAGTCCGGCAGGCATCAACGTCGTCGCGGAAGAGCGCTTCCGCAGCGCGCTCGACCGGTTCTCGGAGCACATTCGCGATGTCACCGTGCGGCTGCGCGACCTCAATGGCCCCAAGGGCGGCGTGGATCAGGAATGTCACGTCGGCGTGCGGCTCCGTCCGTCAGGCGAAGTATTCATCGATGAGCGCAGCGAAGACATGAACAGCGCCATCGGCATCGCCGCTGATCGTGCCGCCGAGGCCGTTCGCCGCCAGATCGAGCGCGGCAAGCATGGCATTGGCGCAGGTTAGCGCATCTTCAACATGGACCTGTCGGACAACAGGCTTCTCGCCGATTCGTGTGAGTAGGAGCTGGGAGACCAGTCCCCCGGTCCCCCCTGTCCCACTGGGATTTTTCGCATGAGGTCCGCCCGCAGGCAGGGGATATCTGTGTCAAGCGAGGGCGACCAGCACGCGTGGGAGTGCCGACGGCCCCCGCCGGGGCTGTTGATGCCGCTGGTGGGGAAGCGGATTGCGCCGGCCACCCTCACACGGCACGCAGGTTCGGCTAATACGAAAACTCAGCAGCATGCGACGAACCAGCATGTCGAGGAGCAGTGTCGCGAGCATTTATCTCACCGTACCTGTGCCGACGAAGCCATCACATCCGCCGGCGCCGTGGCTGCCAACCAGATCGCCAGTTGGAACGGCGGCGCCTGGCTGCCCTTGGTACAGGGATGAACAATACGGTTCGCGACGTCGCGAACTGCGATCCTGATGCTCGCGGCTCTGCTCAGGGCGCGGCCGTGCAGCACGCGGCGCGGCTACACCGGCTGCAAAGCCGTGCGATATGTCGCTGCCAGGTCGCGGGCGGCGTCTTGCCAGGATCGTTCCGGCGACCACGACAACTCGCCGCGCAGCTTGTCGGCGGCGCCGCAGAGCGTGGCGATCGGCTTGCGTTCGCCGCCGCGCTCGCCGAGGGGCGGTTCGCGGAATTGGACTTCGGCGCCGAAGCATTGCGCGAGGAAGCCTGCGAATTCGCGCACCTCTACCGTCTGGCCGGATGAGACGTTGTAGGTCTGGTTGGGCTTGCCTTCATCGACCAGGCGCAGGTAGGCGCGGACCACGTCATCGACGTGCAACAGATCACGCCGGCACGTCAGATCGGGCAGCGCGAACTCGCTTCCTTGCACCGCACCATCCCACGTCGCCAGCCGCTTCGCGACCGATGAGAAGAAGAAGCCTTCGGGCTGCCCCGCCCCCGTGTAGCCGAACGGACGCGCAATGGTCACGTCGAGGTGATAGTTCTCAAAATAGGCGCGGGCAATGTTCTCCGCGGCGAATTTCAGCGCGCCAAACGTCGTGCTGGGCTGCGGCGCGGTCGCTTCGGTCAACGGCCGGCCCGATTCGCCGGCGGCGCCATAGACCTCCCCGGCGCTGATCAGCAGCACTTTGCAGCGCGGCACGGCCCGCCGAACGGCATCGAGCAGATTCGCGCATGACGTAACCAGCGACTGATACGCCGTCAGCGGATCCTCGGCGGCGTCCTGACTCCGGGCGACGCCGGCCAGATGGATGACGGCATCGGGCTTCACGCTGGCGATGACGCGCGCCACGTTGATCGCGTCGGCGACGTCGCAGACCAGGGCCTTGCCCGACTGTTTCTCGAGCGCCAGTTTCCGCGCTCGATTGCGAACACCGGCGACCACGTCGCCGCCGCGCGACTGCAACGCGCGCAACAGGTGAGTTCCGGTAAAGCCTTCCGCGCCACTGACAAAGTACGTACGCATAAATCGGACCTCCAATCACGGGTTCCCGAGATACTCGCTGCGCTCCCCGCAGCGGCGGCCTTCCGTAGCGCGGTTCGGGCCTCGCTTCAGTGGTTCTATCGGATTGGGTCGGGGCAGGGTTGCATAAGACATGCGCGCGAAGCCTTCGGCCGAAAACTCTCGAATATTCAGGGTTCGCGCGCGGCGCGCGAACCGGGGCGCAAACACGACGGCGGCGCGTCATGCGACCCGGCCGGTGCGGTCCGGCACGGCAGGGCAAACCCATGCTCACCGCCGTCGCGGACAGGCCGGGTCTGGGCAGGCATCCCGCCTGCCCCAACAGGCTGGAAGCCTGTTCCCACCCGACTTCATGGCGCAGCCAGAACCGGAATCCGATCGCCCAGCGCGATAGGTCCGCTTCCGCCACGCTGCGCTTGAGCGACCGCAATGACGGACGTATTCTGCCCGCTGCATAGGTCCGCGGGCGCGTGCCGGATAGGCCGGCGCGCCGGCGGGCGGAGGCCCGGAGCGATCGCATGGCATTGGACCCGTTTCTTAAAACCATCCAGAAGGCGGCCGATCATGCCGTGGACTTTCTGAAGCAGGAACTACGCGGCATTCGCACGGGGCGGGCCTCACCCGCGCTGGTCGAGCCGATCAAGGTCGAGGTCGAATCGTACGGCTCGACCATGACCATCAAGGAATTAGGCACGGTCGGCGTCGCGGACGGCAACGTGATCGTCGTGAAGCCCTATGACCCCGTGACGCTGCGTGACATTCAAAAGGGGATTGAGAAAAGTGGCCTGGGCATCAATCCGCAAAATGACGGCAAGATGATCCGTTTGCCCGTGCCGCCGCTCTCGACCGAGCGCCGCAAGCAGCTCGTCGATCAGGTTAACAAGCTGGCCGAGGCGCAAAAAGTCGTGATCCGCAATGCCCGTCGCGACACAAACAAGGCCATCGAAACCGCCCAGAAGGCCAAGACCCTCACCGAAGACGACGTGAAGCGCGGCCAGGATCAGACGCAGAAAGCCACGGATGAAGCGATCAAAAAGATCGACGCGCTCGTGGTGGAAAAGTCGAAGGAAATCATGGAAGGCTAGTGCTTCGTCACAATTGAATTTGCGGGTTCGAAACGAGGGTAGCATGGGCCTCCGGCCCGTGCGTCCCACTACAAAAATAGGCACGAATCTCATGCCGTGACGTCGGAGCTCCTTTCCACTTCATCCGAAAATTCAAACTTGACGAAGCACTAGCGCGGAGCGGCAGGCCCGAGAGTAACGTGAAGCGTGATGCTCGATCTGCCAAGCGCGAAACGCCGAAGGCGCGCTTTTTTCGGGTGAACCATGCCGGGGACGGTTAGATGAATGGGGCGACGGCTCACGCAGCTTGACGACGCAAGCCCGCATCGCCGTTGACATGTCGATGGTGATGCGGGGCGTCGGCGCCGCTGGCCGATGCAGGGCCTCAGATCAGACCCGCCGATTCATCGACGTCAGGCCAGATCGATCTCGCCGGCAAACCAGGAAGATCGAACCAGCGCTAACTGCGCCGCGGTGAACCGCTCTTCGCGGGTTCGACGCGCGGCGCGGCCTGTGAACGGCGCCCGCTTGGGCGCTTCTCGTCGGCTGAGGGCTTGGCCCGCTCGCCATTCGTCGGCAGGCGCAATTGTGTGCCGACCAACAGCCGATCGGGGTTCTTTACGCGGTCTTTGTTCAAATCCCAGATTTCGCGCCAGCGCTCGCGATTGCCCAAACGCTCTTGCGCAATGCTGGCGAGCGAATCGCCGTCGCCCACCACATGCACACCCGAGCGTACCGCAACACTGCGCGTATCGGCCGCGCGCGGCGAAGCCGGATCGGCTGCACGGCGCGGGCCGGCGTCCGCCGGGCGCGAATTCCGCCCGCTCCCGCTCCCGCTCAGATCATCGAGCGATGGCATTCCGTTCTCGCGCGAGGTCGTGCCATTGGGCGATGCGGCCACCGTGACAGGCGCCGAGCTGCGTCCGACGGGCTGGGCCTCGGCGGCAGATTTTGGTTGCGAATCGCTCGCGGTTCGAAGGGCCGCCGCGCCGCCATTGGGTTGTCCGGAAATGCGATCGTTCGCGCGGCCGCCGTTACGCTCGGTGCGATTGTCGCCGCCGGAACGAGTGTCCTGTACGGAGCGCGGATCGTTCGGAGCGCGTGCGTCACGAGCCGTGCGGTCATCCCGGACTGCGCCGCGTCCAGCCGATGCACCCTCGCGCGCGGCGGCGCCCGGCGATGCGACCGCGGCAGGGTTGCGCTCGACGGCGCCGGGTTTCTTCACGCCCGGCGCGGCGTCTTTGGCGGGCAGAGTCAGCGTCTTGCCGACCACTAAACGATTGGGGTCGACGCCCGGATTGGCGGCGGCGATCTTGGCCCAAAAGCGCTCTTCGCCATAATGATCCGAGGCGATCGCGCTGAGCGTGTCGCCTTCCTGGATCGTGTAGGTCTCACCGCCGGCGACCGGGGCGCGCCCGCTCGGGCCGTTTTCGCCTGGGCGTGCGTCGCGCGCCGGCGCGCGTGGGTCGCCGGTAGGCGTCAAGCCCGTCAACGCCGAAGCCTTCTCATCGCGTGGCGTTGGGGTTCGTGGCGTCGGCGTGGCCGTTCGTGTCGCGCCGCCTGTAGGCGTCAGGGGTTCTTCGGCCTGGGGCGGCCGTGCCGGCGGAATCGTCGTTGTCGGCCCGCCCGCGGCGACGTCCTCCACCGCTGTAGGGGTCGCCGCGCGGACAGGCGGAGGCGGCGTGGTCGGCGTCAGCACCGACAAATCACCGCCCGGCATAGCGCCGGCGGGCGCTGCTGCGCTTGCGGCTGTTGCAGGCGGCGCACCGGCGCCGGCATTTGGCGATCGTTCCGCGCCCGTGCCTGCGATCGGGCTGATCCCACCGGTCGGAGTGTCGGACGCGCGGGATCCGCCTCGATCCATTACCTCACCCAATGGCGACTCCGCCGGCGCCTTGGGCGGGTTGTTGGCGATGGCGGGCGGCAACGTTGGACCCCCGGCGCTGGGCGTGGCGACGCCCGTGCCGGAAGGCGTCGGCGGCGCTACTCCGCCCGCGCTGGAACCACCCGTTGCCAGCGCCCCCGTCGGCGCGCCCGGCCCGGTCAGCGAAGGCGCGGCTGCCGTCGGCGGCGTCGCCACCGGGCGGGCGGGATTCGTCTTGAGCGGCTGTGAGCGCGGCGCGGCGCTCTTCTCGGCGGCCGGCTGTCCGCCTGCAACCTCAGCCGGCACGTCGAAGGGCTTCTGTTTTCCCGAGTTAGCGCTGCGGCTGCTCATGAAATAGATGGAAAAACCCACAACGACGATGAGCGCGGCGACCAGACCGACTTTGACTTGGGGATTCATGCGCGTTCCATCCTGAACGGTTTTCGGCGCGGACCGTCGTCCATAACGGCCCCCGTCTTGTCACGGGAGTAGCAGTTTACCTGGCATTTATACGATTGAAAGCCCCCCGGCTGCGGGGATGCGCGAGTGCCGCGCCTCACCCCGCGCTGCCGTTACGACGCGACCGAGCTACACCTCGAGCAACATGCGCGTCGGGCTTTCGATGGCCTCTTTGATCCGCTTGAGGAAGGTGACCGCTTCACGCCCGTCGATGACGCGATGGTCGTAGGTCAGCGCGACGTACATCATCGGGCGAATCACGACCTGCCCCTGCCGCGCCATCGGGCGATCCTGGATCGCGTGCAGCCCGAGAATCGCGCTCTGAGGCGGATTGATGATCGGCGTGCTCATCATCGAGCCATAGATGCCGCCATTGCTGATGGTGAAGGTTCCGCCGATCAGTTCCTCGAGCTTGATCTTGTTGTCGCGGGCACGGGCGCCGAATTCGCCGATGGCCTGCTCGACCTCGGCAAAGCTGAGCCGCTCGGCGTTGCGGATGACGGGCACAACCAGGCCCTTGCCTCCGCCGACCGCGACGCCGATGTCGTAGTAATTCTTGTAGACGATATGCGGGATGGGCACGCCGTCGGGCCCGGGCAGTTCGCGGATTTCCGCATTCACCTGGGGAAATTGCTTGAGCGCGTCGATCGCGGCTTTGATGAAAAAGGACATGAAGCCGAGCTTCACGCCGTACTTCTGCACGAAGGCATCCTGATACTGCTGACGCAGCTCCATGATGGCGCCCATGTCGATTTCGTTGAACGTGGTGAGCAAGGCCGTGGTCTGCTTGGCCTCGACGAGCCGCTGGGCGATCTTCTGGCGGATCGGCGACATCGGCACGGCTTCTTCGTGTCGAGGATTGTGCGCAGCTTCATCGCCGTCGCCATTGACCCCCGACCGGCCCGAGCCGGCGAGCGGCTTGGCGGCGGCGGTCGCTGAACCGGCGGCGACGCGGCGCTCAACGTCCTCCTTCAGAATCCGCCCGCCCGGACCACTGGGCGACACATCCGCCGGTGTTAGACCGGCCTGCGACATGGCCCGCTGGGCGGCGGGCATTACATGGGCCTTTTCTGAACCGGCCGCACGTTCGGAGCGCGCGGCGCCGGCGGACACGGCAGGGAGCGCAGCGGTCGCGCGTTGGGCAGCCGTCGGCGTTCGACCGGCCGCGGCGGGATTGAGGGTGGCGATCAGGTCGCCTACTTGAGCGTTTTCGCCGGCCTGCTTGAGAATTTTGCCCAGCACGCCATCTTCGGGCGCGGGCACCTCAAGAGTGGCCTTATCCGTTTCGATTTCGACAACGATTTCGTCTTTGGTGACACTGTCGCCTTCACGTTTGAGCCAATTGGCGATCAACACTTTGGTAATGGACTCGCCGGCACTGGGAACTCGAATTTCAATCGCCATGGGGGCCTCATCTCAGCAGACGCCACGCGGCTTTGCGGAAGCCGGCAGCGTACCGCTTACAGCGGATATCAGTTCAAACCGTGAGTATAGGAGCGATCGAGCAGGCTGAGAATGCCGCAACCGCGGCCGATGCTGCCCGCTTCGGCGGCCGATCCGCAGCCCGATCCTTTGATGGCCCTCGTCGGCGCGCTACAAGTGTTTTCTTCCGGAGAGCGCGGGACGATGGCGTTCGCACTCCGGGCGTTGCATGGCGTTAGACCGCAGGTCATGGCCCGAGCGGCCCTGGCTGCCGCCGCGCGCCGAGCCGGTCGAAATCGGCAGACACCCTACCGGAGTATTTCCCAAAAAACTTGGCGCCCGGCGGCCCGCTCAATGCTCCGGCGTGCGCGTTTTGTCGCGTTGGTGAAGCTGGATTCGGTGCGGGTGGGGACGTCCGCGCGCTTGGCGCTCGTGGAGGCGACCACGCGAGCCAGATTGAATTTGAATAACCCCGCCCAGAGGTCATCTGCAAGGGACAATGGCATCCGCAATCAGATATTGATTGCAGCTATTCGATCGTGATGAAATCGGATTGAGCCAAATAGGCGCACGATGGCTCATGGGCGGCGAAAAAATCGGTCACGATTGTTCCCAAGCTACCAGCGGATGAGATAAAATTTATTTGCAATTTACCAAATCGGTGTTATATTTTTATTGGAGTAGGTGCTTGCCGATCCTGATCGACGGAAACAACCTGCTCTATGCCGCGCGTGCCCTGAACCCATCCGAAGTTCTGCTTGGGCGGCAGATGCTGTGCGATTTGTTGGGTACCTGGGCCGAGCGACGTCGGGAACGGGTCCACATTGTCTTTGATGGCCCTTCCCATCCGGGCGATTTTTCGAAGCAGCTTGGTCACCCGGCTATCACGTTGACTTTTTCCGGCGCCGCCAGCGCCGATCATGTGCTCATTGAGCACCTCGAGGCCGATTCCGCGGCTCGCCGCGTAATCGTTGTCTCAACTGACCGGGAGATCGCCCGCGCGGCGAGGCGTCGGCGCGCAACGAGCATTCGCTCAGATGACTTCTGGCGCATGCTACAAAACGAGTTGTCGCGTCCCGCTCCTCCGCCGGGCGATCCACCCGAGAAACGCCACGGCCTGCCGGCGAACGAAACAGATCGTTGGCTGGCCGAGTTTGGTTTTGACCGCGCCGCCGATGATGATGACCCCAACCCGCTCCATTCGTGAGTTGGCGGGTCGCGCATAGGCGGTGCCTATACGTGACGCCGGTGCCCGGCCCGAACGCCTTTTCGGGGCGAAGGTCGCGCCGCCGGTTGTTTGCGGCCAATTTCGATGGTGCAGACGCGCAGCATCTGATTCGCCGCGATGGCTTCGTCGCTCGGCTGTTTTTCACCAGGAGACCGTGATGGTGGCGCCCTCTCAACCGGCGATTCCGCTGCAGGCCGAAGTCCGATCGCTTAGTGAAGCGGCTCTGCTCACCCCCGCGGTGCTTGATGCTGGTGGCCGCGAACGACGGTCGGAGGGTCGCACCGCCGTCGATTGCACGCTTTGGCTGGTCGATCATGCCGGGCATACGATTTTGCCTTGCGCAGCGCTCGACGCTTCGGATAATGGGATGCGGCTGCGCGTGCCGATCGGTTATGGCATCGGCGAAGGGCAGCAGTATGAGCTCCGCGCGCAGCCCTCGGGGCATCCGCCGCCGGGTGCGTCCGGGTTGTGCGGGCGGCGCTGGGCGACGATCGTGCGCACCAAATTGCACATGGATCATTCCAACGCCCACATCGAGGTCGGCGTCCGGCTCGGATCGCGCCAGACACTGGAGCTGCTCGCGTAGAAGCGCGCTTGGCTTGCTGCCGCTGCGGTTCGTGATGATGTCTCCGTCGGGGATCCCGCCGTACTTCCACGTGAGAGCGTTTTCGATTTTGGTCTATATCCTCGGGCGGAACCGCGAAAATCTGAAAGCGGAGCTGCGCGGACGGTCGAGCCGCTCCCTCCCGCTTGGTCGTGGCTCTGCCGGGCAGGCGACGGTTGTTGCTATGCCGCTGTATACAGCCGAGCACGCCGCTGAAACCTTCTTCCGGTGATGGCTCGTTACGCGCCGCCGCGGCGGGCCAGCGCCGTCCAGGCAATCCAGAGGGCCGTCGCTGCCAGCAGCAGCGCCAACGACAAGACCGCCGCATCGCGATAGACGCCAAAGTGCAACAGCGTGAACAGCCGGATCGCCGCTGTCGGAAACCCCGGCGGCGCGAGCAGCACCGACATGCCGACTTCGCCAAGGCACAACAGAGCGAGCACGAACGCGACTGTGGGCAGCGCCGGCCGCACCGCCGGGAGGATCACATGTCGCTCGATCGCGAGCCAGCTTCCGCCATCGAGTTGCACGGCATCCATCAACTCGCGCGGGACGCGCCAAAAGAGCGGCGTCAACAGCAGCAGCGCAACCGGCCCGAAACGCAGCAAGAGCCCGATCACAAGCGCCGCCGGCGAATCATAGATCACGCCGAGCAGGCCGGGCCGATCGAGCGCGGCGATGAGCCACACGCCCGCGAGCGGCGCGGGCAGCGCCATCAGCAGCAGCGCCCCCAGCAGCAGCAACGCCGACCGCCAGCCGCCGCGCGCCGCGAGTCGTGCCGGTATCCATGTCACCGCCAGGATGACGAGAGCCGCTCCGCCGGCCAGGAGGAGCGAGCGCCACAACTCGCCCTGAATAGCGAGAAACGCCATCCAGCCCGCGGCGACATCACCGATGACGGCGCAGAGCCGAGCCACGACCAGCGCCGCTCCGCCCGCGACCAGCGTGAAATACAACAGTGCGAGGCTGGGGCCGGCCGGCCCCAGCCGGTAGCGCGGCGCGGGCCGTGCGGTCGCTTCGGGCGATTCATGCGCAAGGCCTCGAAAGCGTGCGAACGCAGGCACGATCAGCAGCGCAAAGAGCAGCAGCCACGGCGCTGTCAGCAAGAACAGCGCTCCCGGCGCGCGATCCAGCGCAAATTGCGTGTAGACCTCCTCGGCAAACGTGCGCACGCGCAGCAAATCGACAATCGTCAGATCTGTGCCGACCAGCACCAGCACGAGCGTCGCCGTCGCAGCGATCAGCCCGCCCCGTTGCGGCAGCAGCACGCGCCACAAGACGCGCCATGGTCCCGCGTCGAGCAGCGCCTGCTCTTCAACCGTCGCGTCACCGCGCGACAGCCCGGCCGCGCATAGCGCGGCGCAGAGCGGAGTCAGCAAAACGCCATAGAGCAACCCGGCCATCCAGGCCGTCGCGGGCAGTGTCCAGAGCGGCTGCACCGCCAGCAACAGCGTCACGGTCGCGACGAGCGGCTGAGCCGCCAGGAGCGCCAGCAGGATGCGCAGCAAGCGCCGGCCCGGCAGATCCGTCCGCGCGATCAGCCAGCCGCCGACGGCCCCGGCGCTGGTTGCAAGCAGCGCCGCCCCACCGGCGACGATGGCCGTGTTGGTCAACAATATCGCCCAGCGGGCCAGTGTTTCGGCGTTGAGGAACATGGGCTAGTGTTTCGTCACATTGAATTTGCGGGTTCGAAACGAGGGTAGCATGGGCCTCCGGCCCGTGCGTCCC
>CAYQLG010000026.1:0-38876 GCA_964418235.1 uncultured Planctomycetales bacterium | reverse complement strand
CGCAGCGCCCGTCTTCGCCGGCGCGCCGGTCGCGGGCGGCCCCCCCGGTGCGCCTTGCGTAGCCCGTCCTGGCATGGGCGATTTCGTGCTCATGACGCGGCCCGGCTCATGGGATTTCCAGCATTTCTCGCCATGGCGCGGTGCGCAAGTGAGCGGCTCAGGCGATCGGCTGGCGCAGGTGCACCGGCGGGCCGGCCTTCTGTCGCCGCATGCCCATGTTCAACAACTCGACGCCGAAGGAGAACGCCATCGCAAAATAGGTGTAACCCTTCGGAATGTGATGGCCAAAGCCGTCGGCGACGAGATTCGCCCCGATCAGGACGAGGAAGGCCAGCGCCAGCATCTTCACGGTCGGGTGTCGCTCGACAAAGCCGCTGATCGCCCCGGCGGTCAGCAGCATGAACGCCACCGCCACCAGGACGGCCGCCACCATCACGCCCATGTATTTCGCATCGACCATGCCGATCGCCGTGACCACCGAGTCGATCGAAAAAATCAGATCAACCATCACGATCTGCCCGATGACGGCGCTCAGCGACGGATAGACTTTGACCTCGCCGCCGGCTTCGATGCCTTCGAGCTTGTGATGGATTTCATACGTGGCCTTGGCCAGCAGAAACAGGCCGCCGGCGATCATGATCAGATCTTTGCCCGAAAAACCGTGGCCGACCGCGTGAAAAAGCGGCTCCTTCAGCCGCAAGACCAACCCGATCGCCAGTAACAGCAGGATGCGCGCCACCAGGGCGAGGCCGATCCCGATGAAGCGGGCGCGCGGCTGCTGCTCTTTGGGAAGCTTTCCTGCAAGGATCGAAATGAAAATGATATTGTCGATGCCCAGGACGATTTCGAGCGCCGAGAGCGTGAAGAAACCGATCCAGACTTGCGGGTCGTAAATCCAATCCATGAGTTCTGGTTTGTCCAGGCGACGGCGGCGCCCGACGCCTGCCGAAGCGTCCTTGGTCCGCGCGGCAAGAAGAATAGACGCCCCGCCGGTACGCGCCAATTGAGCCGGGAGCTATGGCGCCGCCCCGCCGCCCGCAAGCGGCTCCTTCCGACCGTTTCCGGCGATGCCCAGTCGCCGGTGAACTCCGCGAACCACCTCCATCCTGCGGGGATCGACTCATTGCGCCGGATTGCTTGACTGTCTCTGCGTATGATTTATTATTCAATCATGGAAAGCAAGACTACTTCAGTCCCATTGCCGACCAAGCGGAACGGGCTGCTGCCATGGCTGAAGCGCCTCGGCGTGGCGGGCTTTCTTTTCTTTCTGATCAAGGGGTTGGCATGGCTGATCGTTCCGGCGGTCGTCATTCGTAGCTGTCAGGGCGCGTGACGCCGGCGACAACGCCATCGCAGGGATCAGAGCGGTTCGCCTTCCCCGGAATGACACCGGGTACAATCGCTCCAAGCGCCGACGAGCGAACCTGAATCGTGATCAAGCAGCAACCAACTGGAGCAAGTGATGAGTCTCATGCAGCGTCTACGAGCCGAAACCGCCGACCAGCACCACCAGGCGGAGAATTCGCCCTATGAGCAGGCGCTCGTTCAGGGTCGTCTGCCGCGTGAACTCTATGTGGCCGGACTCGCGCAGCGTTATGCCATCCACGCCGAACTTGAGCGGCAGATGCTCGCGCTGCGGTCAAAGCGTCCGGAATACACGACGGTTATCGATGAGTCGCTCTTCCAGTCGGCCAATGCCGCTGCCGATCTGCGGCATTTCGGAATCGAGCTTAGCGATTTGCCCGTGGGACCAGCGGCGCAGGATGCGTGCGCCTGGCTGTTGGAACTGGGGCAGTCTCAGCCGCATGCGCTGCTCGGCGCTAATTACGTCCTCGAAGGCAGCAAGAACGGGGCACGCTATATCGCGCGGGCTATTCAACGGGCTTACCAACTGACGGGGCCTGGCTTGCGCTATCTCGACCCCCACGGCGAACAGCAGCGCCCGCTCTGGGAGGCCTATCGCCAGAAGATGGACGGCTTGGCCTTCTCGATCGCCGAGCAGGACCAGATCGTCGCGGCGGCGCAACGGATGTTCGTGTGTATCGGCGCGATCGACCGGGAAGTATCTGAAGCGGCGACGCCGATCGCCGCACGGTAAAGCAGCCAGGCCGAGGCTCGGAGACGCTCGTGCGTTTTCAAATTTGGTCTGTCGCGCTTCACGGAGCCGCGACCGTCAGGAAGCGGAGATTCACGGACAATCTAACCCCTCCCTCACGGTCGTGGCTCCGCCAAGCGACAGAGCCATTCTGAACATGCGCTACTCTCCGGCGTACCGTCGCGATGATGACGTTGCGCGCAGGTTGGCCCACACTTGCCCCTTCGGCCTTGAGTCCTTCCGTGGCGAATGAAGCCGGGAGTACGCCTACTGAAAAAGGCTGACGCAACAGAGCGCCCAACGGGCGATCATGGAGAATGGTCCTTATCAATAGGGTAAGCCCGCCCGGCTACTGCAATTCACCCGCGGCGAGGAGGCGCTTGGCCTCGCCCACGAGATAGACCGAGCCGGTGATGCAGATCAGATCGTCACGCGAAACACAGCTTCGCGCAATCCGATAGGCCGACCGTAAATCCGGCGCCACCTGCACCATCTTCTGAGCGCGATCGAGGAAGCGCAACTGCAGATCGATCGGGTTGGCCGAGCGCACGCTGCTGTTGTTGGTGAAAATCACCTTGTCGGCGCCGAGCTGGATTTGCTCCAGCATGCCGTCGATGTCCTTGTCGGCAGAACAACCGAAGATGACCACCATCGAGTCATAGCTAATGTTCTGCCCGATCGCGCGCATCAGGGCCGCGACGCTCGCCGCATTATGTGCGGCGTCCACGATCGTCCGTGGTGATTCGCGAATGATTTCCAGCCGGCCCGGCGCACGGACCTTGGTCAGGCCGTCGATGGCATGCTGCTCGGTCACGTCGACGCCGTTGCGCCGCATCACGTCGAGCACCGCCAGCGCTACGCCGCAGTTATGCGCCTGATGCTCGCCCAACAGCGGCACCTGCACATGATCCAGGCGCGTGTTGGGCGTGAAGAGGCAAACGCGCGTGTGCGGCCCGGTCGAACGCGACGATTCAAACCGATAGCTGAATTCAAGATCGTCACCCAGAATGCGCAGCTCACAGCCGACCTTCTCGGCCATGCGGCGCAGCACGCGGCGAACGTTCGGCGGCTGCGGTGCGCTGATCGCCGGCACGCCGGGCTTGAAGATGCCGGCCTTTTCCTCCGCGATCTTCTCGAGCGTGTTGCCGAGCTGGGCCATGTGGTCATAGCTGATGCTGGTGATCGCCGCGACCTCGGGCTTGATCACGTTGGTCGAATCAAGCCGACCGCCGAGACCAACCTCAATGACCGCATAATCAACCTTCTGCGCTTCGAAATACATGAACGCGGCCGCGGTCATGATCTCGAAGAAGGTCGGCTTCTCCCGCTGCATTCGCGTTACGATCGGCGCAAGTTTGGAAATCAGCCGGGTGAAATCCGACTCGCTGACCAGTTCGCCGTCGATCTGAATCCGCTCGCGGATATCGACAAAGTGCGGCGAGGTATACAGGCCCGTCTTATAACCGGCATGTTGAAGCACGGTCGCGATCATCGTGCAGGTCGAGCCTTTGCCCTTGGTGCCGGCGACATGCAACGTGCGAATCTTCTTATGTGGGTTTCCGACCTTGGCCAGGATGCGCAACATCCTGGAAAGATTGAAGTTAGTCTGGTTATAGCCGACCCGCGACATCTTCTCGTAGTCGGTCTGGCCATTCAAAAATTCGACCGCGGCGCGGAAACTCCGGATCGTGATCGGCGACGCAGCCTCACGCCGAACGCGCTTGGCGACGACCTTGCTCGGTGTCTTCTTGGCAGTTAGACGGGTTGTGGCGGCACGTGTCATGTTGGGGTTAAGATAATCTTCAAGGCCTGTTTCGTCAACAAATCGGGCAGTTACGCGCGTCGCACTGCTCCGAACGTATTTTCATAACTATATCTAAAACAATATGTTATGAACGAATATCAGCGGATTGCCGCACTCGCGGCAGTTTTCCACAATCTATTCACATACGGTTATACTCGCATATAACGCTTTAGGTTCGCTTTTCGCGCACCACAGGCGTAGATTGGCACAGGTCATGCTTACTGTGAGGGTCAATCTCGGGCCGCGATCCTATGCGATTGAGATCGCTCCAGGCCTGATTCGGGCTATTTGGGGGCGAATTGCCGCCGCCTTTTGCGGACGCAAAATCATCGCCCTCGTCGATGAGAACGTGCTGCGCCTCCACCATGATGCGCTCGCCTGTCGCGAGCCACAGCTTCGAGTAGAACGCATTACGTTTCCGGGCGGCGAAGCCACCAAGTCGCTCGCCGCTGCCGAGCAGGCCTATCGCGCGTTCGCCCGGCTCCGGATCGACCGGCAGGCGGTACTGATCGCAATTGGCGGCGGGGTCATCAGCGACCTCGGCGGGTTCATCGCGGGAACGTGGATGCGCGGCATTGATTTCGTGGTTGTGCCCACCACGCTCGAGGCCGCGATCGACGCCTCCGTTGGGGGCAAGAGCGCCCTCAATCTGCCCGAGGGAAAAAACCTCGTCGGTGTTTTTCATCAGCCGGCCGGCGTGTTTGTGGATCCGGAGTTGTTTGCGACGCTCACAGCGCGCGACGTGCGGGCCGGTCTCGCCGAGAGCGTCAAGCATGCCGCCATCGCCGACGCGGCGCTCCTGGCCTGGCACGAGCGCTACGCCGAACGGATCCTGGCGCTCGATGCGGCATGCGTCAGCGAGCTGATCGCGTGGAACTGCCGGATCAAGGCCGCCGTGGTCGAGGCCGACGAGCGCGAAGCCGGGCGCCGCGCGATCTTGAATCATGGCCACACCGTCGGCCACGCGCTCGAGCACGTTCTCGGCTATGAACTGCGTCACGGCGAGTGCGTCGCGCTGGGCATGCTGGTTGAGAACGAGCTGTCCGTGCGGCGCGGTCTACTTTCGGCGGCGGAGGCGCTCCGCATTCGTGCGCTCCTCACGCGACTGGAGCTGCCGACCACTCTACCGCGGCCGATTGAGCGGGAGGAATTCCTGCGCGCCCTCGCGCTGGACAAGAAGTCGACGCACGATCGCCCAAACTATGCGCTGCTGCGCGCGATCGGCGAGACCTGCCGGGCGGCCGACATCAGCGATGATGAAATCTGGGCCGCCTTGGCCGGAATCCAGGCGTCCTAACACGGTTCATTCCATGCCATCCGAAGAATGGTCGAGTGTTCCGTCAAGTTTGAATTTTCAGATGAAGTGGATAAGAGCTTGGCGTCACGGCGTGAAATTTGTGCCTTGGTTTGTTGTAGGACGCACGGGCCGGAGGCCCATGCTACCCTTGATTCGAACCCGAAAAATGAGATGTGACAGACTACTAGTCGTTGCGCATCGGCAGCGTTTCGGTATCGCGCTTCTTCTCCTGCTGCGTACGGTCGGTGTTGGCCAGGCGATACTCGGCCATGCCCGGCGGCTCGGGAAAGGCTAGCGCCGCATCGAAATCCCACGCCGCGGATTCGGAGCTGAATTTCTCGCGCATTTCGTCGAAGTGCTGCTGGCGCAGGTAGACCGGCGCCGCGGCCCAGAGGCGCGTCTTCTCGATCGTCTCCGCCGGCACGACCGAGGGCGACTCGAGAATGCCGCGAAACACATCGGCGACGAGCTGGTCAAACGCCGCCAGCCGCCCCTTGGCCCATAGCTCGCTCTGCTTGTCCTTCATATAGGCTTCGTAAAGCTCGCGGGCCTGGCGCAGCATGCGCGTATAGCGGGTGGCGTTGCCGCTGGAAAGACTCGCGAAGCCGCCCTCGACCAGCGCGCCGATCTGCAGCAGCGCGTCACGCATGCTCATGGTATTGATGGCGTCGAGGTAGTTGGTCATCACAAAGTCATAGAGCGATTTCTGAACAAAGGGGTTCTCGCGGCCCTCCTCCGTGAGGAAATACGTCTCCTGCATGTAGGCGTAATAGCGGGCCGCCTCACGCTCACGCCCGGCGAAGTAGAGCGAGCGGATCGCCTCTTGCAGAAAGTTGGTGTGAGCCGTTCGGTAGGTTGAGCCGGCCCCGTCTTGATTGCCGGGGTCGGGGTCGAAGAGCGGCCCATATTTCAAGAACGCCTGATGCATCGGCTCGATGTAGTTCGGCTCTGGCGTCAGGCTCAGATACGACAGGTGCGGCTTTTCCGGATCTGGGTCGAACGCGACGCGCCCGCGCAGATAGAGATTGCGCAAACTGAAGAAGATGATGCGGGCGGTGTTGGTGCGGTCATTCTGCGAGGTGTTGAGCGTTTCCTTTCCCTCAATCATCCCCTTGGTCACCCAATACAGGCTCTGCGAATCGACCGTGCGCCAATCGAGCGGGCCGAACGTCTCGACCAGATAAGCCATGAAATCCGGGTCCATCTTGTAAACGTCGCGGAGCACCTTTTGTTGCAGGAGGAGCACCAGCGCCTGCCCCGCCTCATTTTTCGACGTGACGCCCAGAACCGGATCGAGCGCCGCGGCGCGCGCCCGCGACTCCTCCAGCCGCGGGCGTTTCTTGGCGATGCGCGCCAAAGGTCCGAGCGGCTCGGCCAGCAACCGATATGGCTCGAAGAACGTGAATGCCAGGCCGCCGTCGCGCCAATAGTCTTCCTCCAACAGCGGCTCATCTGAGATCAGGATGTCCATGTCGCGCAGCGAAGCGACAAGATTGCGCGCATCCGGGTGAGTCTGATACAGCTCCGCCAGCGTCTTGGGCGCCGTGCGCAGCGGCTCGAGCCAATCGATCATGGCCTGCACGGCTTGCTGATACTCGGTCAGCACTTCGTCGGAGACGAGCTGCTTGAATTCACCCGGGTCGCGCTGGCGGCGCGTCGGCTTCCAGACAAAGCCCTTTTCTTCGGCCAACTTGCGGCGGCGCTCTTCGTTCTGAATTTCAGCCAGCCGGCCGGCCTCGAAGAGCGGATCGAGCTTGGGCGCATCCTTCACGCTGGTCTGCTTGGCGATCGCATCCGGGTCGCCGCGCTCGACGGCCACCGGCGCCGGCGGCTGGCCGAGCAGCAGGTGCATTCGCCAGCTCCAGTTGGCTTTGTACGCGCCGTGATAGTCGTCGATCGATTCACTCATTTTGTTGTTGAAGGTCCACGCGAGCTGCTTGTAGAGGTTGATCGCGCGCGGGTTTTTGGGGATGCCCTCATCGCGCAGCAGCTTCACCCCGTTATAGACCCAGTTCCAGCGTTCCTCCGGAGTATGCGTGGCGACGGAGATGTTCCACGCCATGTTCCACGAGGCGAATTCCCACACGCTCGGGAAGCGCGGTTGCAGCTTGCAAATCCAGCTCGCGAGTTGCATCGCGTCGAAGAAGCGGCCTTTCTGCTTGAACTCCTCGGCCCGGATGAACGCCAGATCGACGATCAGCCCGCGAAATGCGCCGAAGGCCTGAATCGCGAAGGCGTACTCGGGCGGCGCCTGCTCCAGCGGCGTCTCGGACGCAATCATCGAGAGGCTGCGGCGGCCATCATTGATCGACGACATCAGCGTCGCCGCGCCGCCGATGAGAATCACACACAGCGCCAACGACACAACCTGCACGGCACGGGGGTTCATCGCGAGAGTCCCTTCATTGCACCAGCACGCAAACGCCTGGGGGGCAGCCCAGGATTTCTACCACACCCTCACGCCAGGCGGAAGCCAGCGGCGGTTGGCGTCTCGACGACCCAATCATAGGCCGGAACTCAGTTTCGGTTCGTGCGCGGCGGCGGTTCCGGGCGCGAGCGGTCATGTTGACCGCTCCGCCCATCGGGCTTGGACCACTTGGAAAGGCGCGCCGGCCTGATGATATCCGCGGCATTTTCTCCATACTGTTCAGAAATGCTCAGCGGCATGGGATAATCCCTGAGGAGAGTGTGCCAGGCGGCGCGCCCAAGGCGTTTAGACGGCACGCTGGAGGAGGCCTGAGATGCGGAAAATGGAGTTGTTTCAGCGCGGCCACCGGATGCCGGGCGTCTGCCGGAGCCGTGCGTTGCTCGGTCGCCGCTGCGATGTCAGCGCGCTCGTCTGGCTCGGGCTGGCGGCTGCAAGCGCGCACGCCGCCGGCGCATTCGAACCGGTCGCTCCACATCTTGCGGCGCGTCAGGAGAGCGCGGCGGCGCTGTTGCGCGGACAGGTGTATGTCGTCGGCGGATTGACGCAGCCGCTGGCGGCCCTGCGCAGCGTCGAACGTTACGACCCGCTCGCCGATCGCTGGGAGGCGGTTGCTGACCTGCCGGTAGCGCGCGATCACATGGGCGTCGCCGCCGCCAATGATCGGCTTTTCAGCATCGGAGGCTACGCCGGCGACTTCGCCGCCAAGCGCGAAGTCTATGAGTACAACCCCGACAGCAACCAGTGGCGACGTGTCGCCGATCTGCCGCAGCCGCGCGGCGCCCCCTGGGCCGTCACAATTCATGATCGCATCTATGTCGTCGGCGGCACAGCGCCAGGCGGCGCGGCGACGCGCTCCCTCTTTATCTATGACGCGGCCTCGAACATCTGGAGCCAAGGCCCCGATATGGCCACCGCCCGAGAACACCTCACCGCGTCCGCCTTCGGCAACGACCTGTACGTGATCGGCGGGCGCGCCGGCGGCGTCGCGACCGGCGCGAATGAGCGCTTCGACACGATCGCCGGCACATGGACCACGCGCGCGCCGCTGCCGGTGGCCCGCTCTGCGATGGGCGTGGCCACGTTTGCCGGGCGCATCTACGTGGTCGGCGGCGAAATTCCCATGCTCTTTGCCCGCACCGACGTCTATGACCCAGCCCTCAACGCCTGGGCCACCGACACGGCCATACCCGTCGCGCGGCATGGCTTTCCCGGCGTAACATTGGCACAGGGCATCCTGCTGCCGGGCGGAGGCACGATTCAGGGTCTGCGTCCGACGACGCGCGTCGATTTGCTGCGTCCCTTCCCAATCGGTGATCTGAACTGCGACGGCAGCGTGAATTTTGACGACATCGATCCCTTCGTTCGCGCGCTGATCGATCCAGTCGCCTTTGCCGTTGACAGTCCGCGCTGCGCCGTCGGACTGGCCGATGCCAACGAAGACGGCTCGATCAACTTTGACGACATCGGCGCGTTTGTGGCGCGCCTGATCGGCGGCCGCTGACGCCGAAGCGCGATGCTGAGCCGCTCAGCGCGGGTTGCAGTTCTTGCTGAACGATTGGTAATAGATCGGCTTCACGAAACTCGCGATGCGAATCCAGTTCGGGTTGATCGACTCCCAGCCGGTGTCGCACCAGCCGGGGATCTTGAACTTGCGATAGACCGCGTGGCCATCGAGGAAGCCCGCCGCGTGCCATTGAAACTGCCGGTGGTTGGCGGCGGTCTGCGTCGGGCGCGGGTCCTGCTCGCGCAAGACCCAATTGAGCCAGTTCTCGACGATGAAGATGGTGACGGCGCTGCGAGCGGCACGGACGTCGCGCACGAATGTATCGGTGAGCTGGCGATATTCCTGCTCGCGCAGCGGTCCGCCGACTGGCATCAGGTTGGTGCCATAGAGCGCCTGAAACGAGAAGTTGTAGCTCGTGCCGGTGTCGTCATAGCCGCTGATGCGGATTTCGCGGCCGGCGTCGTCCATCGTGCGCGCGTCGCTGCGAAAGTCCGACGGACAGCGGAACTCGGACATCGGGTCATTCGCGGCGAGCGGTCCGTTGCGGAAATAGCGGTTCAGCGGTCGCTGTGGGGCCTCCCAATAGTGCACCCCGCCGCTGCCGGTGCGCCAGTAGGGGTGCGAGGTTTTGCCGCCAAACGACCAACTGCATGAGCCGATCGTCGGATTGCTGCCCGTCCCGGTCACGCGATACGGAAACGGGAAGCGGTCGTTCTGGTCATTGGCATATACCTGCGTCGTCCCCATGATCTGGCGTAGGTTTGCGAGGCACTTCGAGACGCGACCCTTCTCGCGCGCCGTCGAGAGCGACGGCACCAGGATCGACATCAGCAGGGCGATGATCGCGACGACGACGAGCAACTCAATCAGTGTGAAGCCCTGACGCGACGCACGGGGGCAAGCAAAAAAAAACATGGATGCTCCTGCACGACCTGCTGGTTCCAACGCGATCGACGGTCACCGGTCGGCGCGGCGCCGATCGCGTCACGTTTACGCGGGCTAGATTACCCACGAGAATCGCCCAAGCGCCAGCGTACGGCTGTGCGATTCAAACCGCCCTCAGCGTAGCACATCCCGCCGCACGGCGAAAGCACAAATGCGCCGCGAAGTCGGCAAGAGTCGGCTTCACGTTTGCAGGTAGCTTTTCATTGCGAGAGTTTGAATTCACAGCGAGCCGTCTTCGCCCGGTGGGCGTGCGAGAAATGCGTTCGCCAGCCGGGCGATGGATGGGGGTGGCCGAAGGCCAGGGCCTGAAAGGCCCTGGCAACTCCCTGCGCCCCTCCGGGCGAAAAGTGCTTCGCAACCTGCGTGCGCCCGCCGGGCGAAAACAATGACCCGCCCGTTCAAACGGCGGATGCGGCGGCGAAGTCGCTGACGCTCGTTTTGTCGGCGCGGGGCAGCGAGATAAGCCCGGATGATGCTGCGTGATCGATCGTCAACTTCGGTCTGCCATCCGCCACGATTGTCGCCATGGCGGGTCCGATGGCCGGTGCGTACCGGGCCGCGGCATACCACTCCAGAGTCAGCGTCTGGCGCACCAGCTGGGCGAGCGATTCGGCCCCCATTTTCCGCATCGCGTGGCTGCGATGCACTTCGATGGTTTTGCTCGAAAGACCTAGCTCTTCAGCGACGCGCTTATTGGAGTACCCGCGCACCACCAGTTCGAGCACCGTGCTCTCACGCGGCGACAGCCGGCGACGGCGTACGGCAATCGCCTCCACCTGGGTTGCGAGCGCGCGGGCTTCTTCAACCAGCGTGAGCGCCGCCCGGATCCGGTCGAGCAGGTACTGCGGCCCGAAGGGCTTCTCGATGAAATCAAACGCCCCTTCACGGAAAACCCGCGCGACGATCTGCGGATCGGCATATCCGGACAGAAAGATCACCGGAACACGATGCCCGCGTTCATGCAGCCGGGCCAAGAGTTCCGGCCCGGACATGTCCGGCATGCGCAAATCCAGCACCACACACGCAACCGCACCGGGGTCAAAGCTCGCCAGAAATGACGCTCCGCCGAGATGAACTTCCCCACGCAAGCCGACCGTTTGCACTAATTGATCAACCGATTCGCCAATGCGAGGATCGTCATCCACGGCATAAACAACCTTACTGGTGTCTGCCATGTTGATTACTCCTTCGCGACGAATATCGGTGAAGAAGGGCCTAGGGTATCACCTAAGTTTGTTTATCTTAGGTTTGCAATCTTTTAAGGAAGCTCAGATTCACCCGATCCCACTCCCGTTCTTTCTCATCCATACCCTTAGGCGTTTCGAGAATCATCGGTAAGCCTCTGAATCGCCGATCACTCAGGACGTTTTTGAATGCGATTCGTCCAAGTTTTCCCTTACCCAGATGGGCATGCCGATCGAGGCGCGAACCCAAGTCTCCGAGACTGTCGTTCAGGTGCCAGCAGCGCACCTGCTCCAAGCCCACCGCGGCATCCAGTCGGGCCAGAAAATCCTCCCAGCCCAACTGGCTCCGAATGTCGTAACCCGCGGCAAAGGCATGACATGTGTCGATGCACACACCAATCTGGCCAGGCCTGCCGACCAACCTCAGAATCTCCCCAAGTTCTTCGACGGTTCGCCCCAGCGTGTCGCCTTGCCCAGCCGTACATTCGACCAGCGGCATCGTGCGTATCCCCGGGTTGTCCGACAGGCAGCGGCTTAGTGCGTCTGCAACACGAGCGATCGCTTCGGGGCGCGCGCTTCCAACCGGAGAGCCGGGGTGGAAAACCAGATAGGCGATCTCCAGCTCACCACAACGCCGCAACTCATCCTGGAAAGCCGCTCGGCTTTTCTGATAGAGCGCAGAATCTGCCGACGCGAGGTTGATCAAATAGGTTCCGTGCGCAACGATCGGCCCGAAGTTCGGATGCGCGCGTCGCAGGGAGAACCAGGCCTCCCGATCCGCCGGCTTCAACGGCGCCGCCTGCCACTGCCGTTGATTTTTCACGAAGACCTGCACGGTCTGAAAACCGAGTCGCAGCGCGTCGCTGATTGCATTCTGGACGCCGCCGGCGACGGATAGATGCGAGCCAAAGCAGTAGTCAGGCTGATGCGTCATGGGCCGGTATCTTAGAAGGCATGGAGAGCCGAACCAATCCGCCCGCGCTGATTCTGGCATCCGCCAGCCCGCGCCGGCGTGAATTGCTCACGATCCTGGGCGTACGGTTTGAGGTGACGCCGTCCACGCTCCCCGAGCCGGAGGACAAGCCCGCCGCAATGTCGTCGGCGGAGTGGGCCATTTGGCTGGCCGAGTTCAAAGCTAATGCGGTCGCCGAATGCCACCCGACCGCATGGGTGCTCGGCGCCGACACGCTGGTCGTCTGCGGTGAAGAAATCCTCAACAAGCCGCGCGATCGCGCGGAGGCGCGGCGCATGTTGGAGCTGCAGGCCGGCGTCGAGACGCACGTCATCACCGGCGTGTGTTTGCTCGCGCCGGCTGGGACGCCGGACCGACACGCCGATCGCGCCGCACCTCCAAGGGCGCTTGAGAGCCGCTGCTCGACGCGCAGCCAGAGCGCGGAACGTTCAGCGTGTGTGGAGAAATGGGCCGAAACCACGCGCGTCTGGATGCGCGACGCGCCGCACGTTCGAGCGGTGTATCTTGAGAGCGGCGACTGGGAAGGAAAGGCCGGCGCCTACGGCATTCAAACGGTCGGCGATGAGTTGGTCGAGCGGATCGATGGCAGTTTCAGCAATGTCGTCGGCCTGCCGGTCGAGCGGGTGGGCGAGATGTTGCGACGACGCGGACTGCTAAACGTCGCGGCGAACGTTGACATCGCGTAACCTGCGGCAGAGAATTGGATCAGAATCAGAAGAAGCTACCGGACCGGCTCGCATCGCAAACGGTATGCCGCCGATCGGAGGAAGCAGAGGTTATGGAACAACCCTCCCCCCATCTTCGTCTACGACGAACGGACGGGGTCTCGATCGTTGAATTCGCCGACCGAAAAATCCTGGATGAGCTGTCGATCCAGGAGATTCAGGACGAATTGAGCCGCATTGTGACGGCTGAGCCGGGCATCAAGCTGCTGCTGGATTTCCGCAACGTCGATCATTTGTCGAGCGCGGCGCTGGGCACGCTGATCACCCTGAACAAGCAGGTCGGCGAGGCGCGCGGGCAGTTGAAGCTCTCCAACATCAACCGCCAGATTTTCGAGGTCTTCCGGATTACACGGCTCAACAAGGTGTTCGAGATTCACGAGACCGCGTCCGATGCCATGACGGCATTTTCGGCGGCCTAACAGGCTGCGGGGCAGCAAGCGGGGCGGCGAGCCGGCGATGGACATCCCCAAGGATTTCCGGGTGCGGATCGATGAACTGACGCAGGTCGTCGTTGAAAACGACCTGCGCAGCGCCAAGCACCCTGAATTGGCCATTCTCAGCGCCTGCAGCGCCTGCGGCTATGACCCCGACACCGTCTTCGCCATCAAGCTCGCGCTCGAAGAGGCCATCACCAACGCCATCAAGCACGGCAACCGCAACGAGACCGACAAGCGGGTTATGGTCTGCTACTCGGTGAAACCCGAGCGGCTGATTGTGATGGTCCGCGATGAGGGACAAGGCTTTGACCTCGGCAGCGTGCCCGACCCGACCAGCGATGAAAACCTCGAGCGCCCCAACGGCCGCGGCATCATGCTGATGCACTCCTACATGAACAAAGTGCGATTCAATCAGCGCGGCAACGAGGTCTGGATGCTTAAGGAAATCCGCCCGGCGCGGCAGTAGCGCGGCCCGACCCAGCGCTACAACGCGCTGCACAGCGCTCGAAACACCCCGATCGCGCGGTCGATCGCTTCGCGTTGCACGTCCAGATGCGTCACCGCTCGCAGCGTTTGCGGACCGGTGCTGAACAGCCGCACGCCGCGCTCGTTCAGACGGGCCGCAAAGTCGTCGGCGGAGCCAAGCCGCTCGTCGATGCCGAAGATCACGATGTTGGTCTCGACCTCCGCCGGATTCAGCCGGATGCCGGGCATGGCCGCGAGCGCCTCGGCCAGCACCTTCGCATGGGCGTGATCGACCGCCAGCCGCTCGACGTGATTATCGAGGGCGTAGAGCGCCGCGGCCGCGAGCAGACCGCTTTGCCGCATGCCGCCGCCGAGCATTTTGCGGAAGCGGTGAGCGCGTTCGATGAATGCGCGCGAACCTGCCAGAATCGAGCCGACCGGCGCGCCGAGACCCTTGGAAAAGCAGAGCGAGCATGAATCGGCGTGGCGCGTGTAGTCGCCGGGCGCGACGCCGCGCGCGATGCACGCGTTCAGCAGCCGCGCGCCGTCGAGGTGCAGATGCAAACCATGCGTTTGGGCGGCCTGGCCGATCTGGGCCACTTGCTCCGGCGGCCAGACTGCGCCTCCGCCGCGGTTGTTGGTGTTCTCGACGATGACCATGCGCGTGCGCGGAAAATGCGATTCGCGCGGGCGGATCAACGGCGCGATCTCGGCCGCGTGAAACACGCCGCGCGGGCCGCGGAGGAAGCGCATGCTGACGCCGGCGATCGCGGCCGGCCCCGCGGTCTCGTAGTGATAGCTATGCGTGGTTTCGTCGAGGATCAGTTCGTCGCCATGCTCACACACGCTGCGGATCGCCAGCAGGTTGGCCATCGTGCCGGAGGGAACGAATAGCGCCGCCTCCTTGCCGAACCAGGCGGCGACGCGCTCTTGCAAGCGGAACACCGTCGGGTCATCACCGAGCACATCATCGCCCACCTCGGCGGCGGCGATCGCCGCGCGCATCAGCGCGGTCGGGCGAGTCACGGTATCGCTTCGCAGATCAACCATTGCGGCCATGCTCAAATCCTCGGTGCGTGCGGACGAGGTGCATGATAGGCGTGCTCTGACTAGACAGCAGCGCCCACAACCAGACGAGCCCGCCCAATCCGAACCGCGCCCGTGAGGAAGCGATTGGAATCGCGTCCGGCATCCATTTTGTAGCGCCGCACAAACGCACGCACGGCTCCATGGCGCAATATGCCCGAGTGCTCAACGATGCAATGATGACGGGGCTGATCGTACCCGACCGCCCGGCCCGCTCATGCGCCGCCGGAATCAAATCGCTTCCTCACGGGCGCGGTTCGGTTTGCGAATGCCGGCCCTGTCGGAAGGCGCGTGCGCGGGCGCCGGCGCGGTTGCGCAGCGGCAGGATGAGGTTCGGTTCAATGGTCGCACGCAGACTTGCCGGCACGCATCAGCCGCGCAGGCCAAACAGCGCTTCGAACAGTGCGGTCAAGAGGCCGCTGAACGCATCCGACAGCGCTGTGAAAATCAGATCAAGCAAGTAGTTCATGCATTTCTCCTCGGGCATGCGGCCCAACATCTTTGTTCGTGACCATCCTGATGACGGATCGGCCAAACGCACCAATCGCGGTGAACCGGGACTCAGCCGGCCGGCATTCGAGCGTTTCGCCGGCGCGCATGAGATCAAGCCCGACGCGGGCGACTTCGCTCCGCCTCAAAACCGGACCGCAAAGCCCGCGCCGCAGAACAGATCATCCGCCGCGTCGTTCAGCCCGAAGCCGCAGCGCACGTCGAGCTGCAGATTGGGCGTCAGCAGGAACGTGAAGCCGCCATTGATGTAATGCGTGTCGTCCGCGGCGCCGGCCGCGGGATAGATGCCAAAATACTCGGTATAGACGCCGAGCCAGTCGTTCAGGTCATAACCCAGCGCGACGGAGGCGGCGGTTTCGAGGAAGCGCCCGCCCGCTTCGTCGGGCGGTACGGCGAAATTCACATTGCCGGCCAGGCCGACACGCTCCGAAAGGTCATACTCCCAGAGCAGCTTCGTCAATGGCACGACATCGTCGGCGGATTTCGATTGCGACCCGGTCGGCACGGCTAATTCGGCGATGATGCCAAACGAGGGGATCAATCCATCTTGATCGAACAGATGCGCTTTGCCGCCGATGCTCATGTCGTTGCCGCCGTCCTCATGATCTTTTTGCCAGACCCGCCGGCCGGCTTCATTGCGAACGCGGTCGAGCGTCTCAGTCAGCGACCAGCCCGCCCATGCCAGGCGCAGCTCAACATCCGTGAAAAGGCCGGTGCGCAAGAGGAACTCGGGGAAGGTGTGATCGGTCACGCGACGCGTGCCCTCGCGGTCATAGCTGAACGTGTAGCCGGCTTCGAGCTGCGCCCAACCGCGCGGCACGGCCAGCGCGCTCTCCGTGAAATCGGGCCGGTCGGTCACCAGCGGTTCGCTCAGCGGCACGCGCCAGGCCTCAAACCAATCGACGCCGCCGAATGAATCAGCCGCTTCGACCGCGGCCCGGGCGGCGGGCACGGCCGTTGGCTCCGTGTCGGCGGCCGCAAGCGCAGGCACTAGCCCTAGCGATATGGTCACGACTACGATATTAACATTGACATACACGATGTAGCACAAGATACAACTCGTAGCTGGATTGTCAAGCTGCGAGCGCGAGCGATTCTGAGACGCGCGAGCCCGCCCGCGATCGCGACCGGCTGTCGGCCGCACAGCGCCACGCGCTCGTCACACCCGGCGTCGAGGATGCATTTTTCACCGGCCCTGCGCCGGCGGTTATCGGCGAAGCGGCCATGTGGTTGCTTTCACTCACTCTGGCGGCTATGAACAACTGTACGTTGAGGTTATTTCGCTGTGACTTCCGTGGAGGAGAAGGAAGCATGACTCGTATTTCATTAACGCTTGTATTGTTTTCGGCGGCGGTCGCCCACGCGGGCAGTCTGACGCCGCCACCGGGGCCAATCGCGCCCACCATGCGCTCACTGGCCGAAGTTGAGCCGCGCCGCCCGCTGACAATGACGTTCGGCGAGCTGGACGCGGTCTGGGTCATCTCGCAACCCGGCAGCTATTACCTGACGGGGCCGGTGATCGGCGAAGTCGGCAAGCATGGCATCAAGATCGCCGCCGAGCACGTGACGCTCGATCTGAACGGGTTCACGCTATTCGGCATCCCCGGTTCGCTCAGCGGCATCACCGTTTTGCCCAATCGCGACGCGGGCATACCCGATACGCGCTATAACGTGCGGGTCTTCAACGGCATTGTGCAACAGTGGGGTCAGCACGGTGTCGATCTGCGCGCGATCGTGGGCGGCTCGATTGAGAACATCCAATCGACCGAGAACACTGGCGACGGCATCCGCGTCGGTTATGGCATGACCGTCAGAAACTGCTTTGTCCGCGGCAATGCCGTCGGCATCACCTCCGACTTTGGCGCCACGTCGATCATTGATTGTGTTGCGCTGTTGAATCGCGGCAACGGCATCCGTTCGTTCGTCAACAGCACGATTGAGCGTTGCAGCTCTCGCTTCAACCAGGGCAACGGCATCGAGGGCGGCTTCGGCTGCGTCATCCGCAGCAGCACCACGTCGAACAACACGCTGTATGGCATCTACGCCTTCAACGCCTGTAACGTGCTCGACTGCGTCTCCGGGAGCGACACGGTCGCGGGCATCGGCATTCAGTTCGACAGCCTGGCGCGCGGCAACATCTGCTCGCTTAGCAGCAGCGGCGTCGGCATCTTCTGCATCGATCGGCGCAACCGCATCGAAGGCAACCACGTCAGCAGCAACCGCATCGGCATCCAGGTGGTCGGCTCCAACAACATCGTGGTGCGAAACACCGCCACCGCCAACAGCCAGGGCGATTTCAGCATCGCGCTGGGCAATACGTTCGGCCCGATCGTCAATGCCAGCGCCGGCGGCGACTTGAGCACGATCAGCGGCGGCAACCATCCCGCGGCCAACATCCGTCACTAGGAGAGCGCCTTATGAGATGGTCTTCTCCGATGGCTCTGCTCGGCGGCCTTTGCCTGACCGCCGGCGCGATGGCCAATCCTTCGAACATCGACCCGACCCTGCGCTGGAGCTGGGCGGAAAACGTCGGCTGGTTCAACTGGCGTCATAGCCGCCCCGCCGGCGGCGACGGCATCTTCATCAGCCCGCGCATTCTGTCAGGCTATGTCTGGGCCGAGAACGTCGGCTGGATTCACCTCGGCGACGGCGACCCCGGCGCCGTCGGCGGATCGCAACTTTACTACGCCAACGCCGACGGCGCCGATTATGGCGTCAATATCGATCCCGAGACCGGCGAACTGGAAGGTTACGGCTGGGGCGAGAACATCGGCTGGGTCAACTTTGCCGGCGGTGGCTTGGCCACGCCGCCCAACCCGGCCCGCCTCGACGGCTGCCGCTTGCGCGGCTATGCCTGGGGCGAAAACATCGGCTGGATCAATCTCGACGATGCCACGCGCTTGATCGAGGTCGAGACCAGCGCCCTCGCCGGCGATCTGAATTGCGACTGTGCGGTGAACTTCAACGACATCGATGCGTTTGTCGCGGCGCTGGTCGGCCCCGGCGCCTACCAGGCCGCATTCGGTGCCTGTGACATTCGGCTGGCCGATACCAATTGCGACGGAGCGGTCGATTTCGATGATATCGATAGCTTCGTCACGTGCCTTGTGAGCGGGCGCTGCCCGCGCTGCACCGAGTGACGCCTGCCGCCCGTGAGGACGGGTTTTCGCCCGGCGAGCTGCGCAATGCGCGACCGCCGGGCGATGCTGTTTGGCGACCACCGCGAGGTGAAATAACGATTTCACCTGCAAGCAGCGACATTCGCTGCATGACGCATCGAGCATGTCGACGCAACGTGCTGCATGAAGCAACGCGCAGCACTGCCGCGAAGAATCAACCCGGCGCGGCCTGATTCCAATCACTCTCTCACGGTCGCGGCGCCGCCAGACCGCAGTGCCACGACGGTCGCGGCCGGCGCGCGCGTCAACATCGCTTCATACAACGCCAGATAAGCGCTCACCGTGCGATCAAAGTCGAAGCGCTTCGCCGCGTCGCGCGCGGCCACCGCGGCGAGCGCCTGGCGCCGCGCGCTGTATTCTAGCAGGCCGTTAATCTCGGCGGCCAGCGCCTCCGCGTTGCGTGGGGGAACCAGTACGCCGGTCTCTTCGCGCACTTGCTCGGAGATTCCACCGACCGCTGTCGCCACGACGGCGCAGCCGCAGGCCAGCGCTTCGAGCACGGTGTTGGGGAAGGTGTCCTCATGAGCGGCATGCACATAGATGTCTGCGGCACGGTAATACGAAACCAGCGCTGCTGGCTCAGTCTGCGAAGCGACAAAGCGAATCTCATGCGAACCGAGGCGCCGCGCAGGTCCGGCCTCGCCGACGGCCAACAGCAACAGCGGGCGATCCGGCTCACAGTTCGGCGTCGCCTGGCCGGCGCTCCGCTCGGCCGCAAGCCGCTCGAACGCCGCTTCGAGCGTGGCAAAATCCTTGAACGGATTGCGGCGGATGCCATTGGCGACGAAGAGCAACACGTGCGCATGCGGCGGCAGGTCCAACGCCGCCCGCGCCGCCAAGCGCTCGCCGGGGCGAAAGCACGCCAGGTCGACGCCATGCGGAATGACATGGCGCTCGACGATCGCCGGCGCCAGGAGCGAAGCCGCCGCCCGCTCGATCAGCCACCGGCACGGCGCGACCAGCGTCAGGCGCGTTTGCGCGAAGATGTCGCGTTTTTCGCGCCAGTTTTCGGCGGTGGCGTCGCAGCGGCGCGCCGGGTAGACATCGAGATGCGGGCACTGACCGCACCCGTGCCGCCAGCGTTCGCAGCCCAGGCTGTGGGCGCAACCGCCGGTCATCGTCCAGGCATCATGCAACGTCAGCAGCAGCGGCGCCTGTTGAGAAAGCCGCGGCAGCGCGCGCAGATCAAAGTAGCGCGTATGCAGGTTATGCAGATGAATCACGTCGGGGCGCGATTCGGCCAAGCGCGGGATCAGGCACGTGCCGGGATAGTCGAAATCCTCGCGGCCGGCGGCCAGCGCCGCCGCTCCGGCGGGCGCGGCCAATCGCTGTGTGACCCGGCAGAGCCAGCGCCCCAGCGGGCCGTGCGGATAGGCCGGCTGGGCCGCGCGATGGGCTTTCCACCAGAAGCGCGCCCACGCGGTCTGTGCCGCGTGCTCGTGCGGCAAAGCCACGACGTGGGCGGCAGGCTCGCGTCTGGCGGAGCGGCCCGGATCGGTTCGCGGCGCAGCGCGGGCGCGGCGCCCAACCACGAGCGTCGCCGACTGACCGCGCGCGCGATACGCCCGGTGCAGCGCGAGGGCGATCTGCTCCGCGCCGCCGCCGAACTCACGCGGGCTGACCTGGACGATCGATCTGCGCCAGGCGGCGGGCGACGAAATCGAGCAGCTCATCGACAAAGACCTCGTTGGTGTAGCGTCGCAGCACGGTCTCGCGACAGGTCTGCGTCAGCGTGGCGCGGGCGGCGCCGTCCGACAGGAATTCATCGGCGCGCTGCGCAAACTCCGCCGCGCTGCGATAGACCATCCGCGGATAGGCGTCGGCAAAGACCGCCCCGGCGCAGCGCCGGAAGCCGCCCGACACCAGTTCGCGAAAATAGAGCGTTTCGGACGGTTGCAGTGTGATGATCGCGCCCGCGCGTGGTCGTCCGAGCAGGTCGGCCAGCTCATCATGGGCAGCGGCCAGCGCTGGGTGTGTCTTCCGCGAAAACTCCAGCGGTGCGGCCGGCGCCGAGGCAACGCCGGCGGCGTCGAGCGCCGCGGCGAGCCGCGCGCCCGGCCCGTGAAATTCGTCAAACGGCGAGTAGCGCAGCAGGAAAAACCCGCCGGCCGCGAGACCGTCAAGCAGCCGCTGATGAATCGCTCCGTAGCTGGTGATCTGCAGATTGATGGTGGTGGCGCGGTAGATGCAGCGAAGCTCCTCACCATTGGCGGCGACGCCCTGGGCATACTTCGCGAAGCGCGGATGCGCCTCCCACCCGCGTCCATAGAGCCGCAACGTCGCGCCGCGCGCCTCGCAATAATCGGCGACGGTCGCGAGGGCCGCCTGACGAAAGAGCAATTCGCCCATCGGATGGATAAACGCATGCGCGAGGAAGGAAAGGTTCAACTCATGGTTCCGCGGAAAATCAGCGCGGCGCACCGCGCGCTCGATCAACTCCGCGGCCGGCCGGGAGGCCACGCGCAGCGCATCGCGCTCGCACTCTTCCTGCGCGAGCTGATAGAGCGCGAACATCAGCCGCGCCAGGTCGGCGTCGGGCCGAAACTCGCGCAGGCATTGATTGACGAACGTCTCGGGCGGCGTCGATTGATTGCTCACATAGGAGAAATCGCAGCCATAGCGCGCCAACTCCGCCGTCGTCAGCGGGCCGGTGTGATAGGTCTGCGGGCTGGTCGCGACGGTCCACGTCAGGCCCTGCTCCCGCGGATAGCCGGCCTGCACGAAGTCCGCCAGCGTCGGCGCAACGTAGAAATCCAGCGGACCGACCGCCTGCGCCGCCTCCGGCGTCAGGAGCCGCGGCAGTAAATCCTGAATCCAGTTCACAAACGGCACGTTGCGAGGCAGGAATGAAAAACGCCCGCTATCGATGCACACGATCAGATCGGGCGCGAAGGCTGCCGTCTCCTCGGCATAGAGGTGATGCGGTATCAAGTCGTGGTCCGACGGCTCGATCAGCAGCTTGAATTCAACCCCGCGCCGCCGGAACTCCTCCGCCGCGTCACGCATCGCGTGCTGTAAATACGTTGTATAGCGGCTGCACAAACCGAGCACGCGCAAGGGCGCGACGCCGCGATTGGCGAAGCGCTCGGCATAATAGTCCGAAGGCAGCGCATCGAAGCGGGCGTTGCATTCGGCCAGCGATGTCTTCAGCCGTCCGTCGAGCGCCTGGGCGTGGCGATCCACCACGGCCACCAGTCCGTTGACGCGCATCATGCCGTCGCGCGGCAGGCCCAAGACGCGCCCCGGCAGCTTCCGCTCCGGGTGTTGCGACAGGTGGCGGTCCAACTGCTCCTGCGCGTCGTGCCCGACAAACAACTCGACCCGTGGATGGCACAGCGCCGCGACCGACTCGCGCACGTAGAGCCAGGCGCCGAAGTATTCCGGATCCATTTCCAGCAGGTAGAGCCGCGGCGAAAAACTCAGGAAGACCCGTTGTGTCGCGACATAGAGACGATCAAACGCCGCGCCGCAGCGATCGTCGGCAACCACGAAGCCAAGACAAGGCGTCGCGCTGGAGAGCTCGATCTTCATCGCGCCGACGACGCCGCCGACATCCAGCAAGTCGGGCAGCCACGTGCGGGTCGGGCCGCCGCGCCGGGCGACGTGGTGGTTTCCATCGCTGCCTTGAAAGAGCTCGAGCCGGCGCGGCACGTCGCGAAACAAGTCTGCCAGCGAAGCCAGCGCCGGATATCGCGCCAGCAACTCCGCCAGATTGGTCTCAAACCGCGCCGCCAGTCCGTGCCAGGCGATGCGGCCGCTCGGGGCCTTGCGCAGCGCCGCCGCCAACTCTGCGAGATCGGGACGATGGCTCAGGCGCGCCCGGAGCAGCTCCTGCGCCGGGCCGTTCAAGCCCAGGGCTACGTAGGAACGCACGGCCAGCAGCGCCACCTCCTCATCCGCCGGCTGGTGCCCGAGATATTCAAGCGCGCTGTTCAGCAGGAGATAGTGCTTGCCCTGTCGTTGCAACTCGGCCAGGGCCGCGGCGACCGCACCGCTGCCGACGGGCGGCACGGGTTGCGACAGAGGCGCTTCCGGCGGCACCGCGGCGACCGCCGCCGGTGGTTCAACTTCAACCCCGGTCATGATGGCTCCTTTCAGCATCCGTAGCTGCCGACCGGCGCGCGGATCGGCGCGCCGGCGCCGGGCGCGCGGGCTTCGGCGCAATCCGTGCAGGCGGTCCCAGCGAGGCCGGCGGCGCTTTCGCCACGAGCTGATGCCTCGCACCGCTCATCCCAGCCGCGCCGGGTAAGCAGCGCCGCGTAGGCCGGTCGCGGGTCGGCGTACGCGCCCGGCGGCGGCAGCCCCCACTTGGCAAACAGGAGCGCGTTGTCGCGCTCGGCGATGGCGAGGTCGGCCTGCTTGCGCGCGTCGATCAATTCGTCATGGCGCACGCGCGCCGCCCGACAGCCCACGACCAGCCGCCCTGCTTCGCGCTGCACTTTGAGCGAAAGGTCGGGATCCCAGGCGCAGAAGTAATAGCGCTCATCGAGATAGCCCACCCGCGTCATCAACTCACGCTGAAGCAGGCCGAAATTCGCATAGGGCACGCCGCGCACGTGATAGATGGCAAACTCTTCGCCGCCGGGCGCGATCGTGTCGAGCCGGTTGCGTTCGACGCGATAATCGTGATAGAGCGCGACCATGCCCACATCCGCCGCGTCGGGCGCGGCGAGAAACGCGCGGGCCGCCTCGAGCGCCCCCGGCAGCGGATACGAGTCGTCATTCAGCCACGTCACATAGTCGCCGCGCGCCGCGCGAAAGCCCTTGTTGTAGGCGCGGGTCGCGCCTTCACGGCGCGTCTCGGCGATGAAGCGGATGTCGGGCTGCTGCAGTGCCCAGCTCTCAGTTCCGTCACCGTCGCCCGCGCCGACCACGATGATCTCATGCGGGATCGTTACGCCCGCGCGGATGTTGGCGATGCAGCGCTGCAACTGCGGCAGCCGCGCCCAGGTCGCAATCACGATGCTCAACATGCCGCGCTCTCCGCGTGAATCAGTGCGTCTATGGGGCTATCCAGCATGGAGCTGTCCTGCCGGCCCGCCGGGCGCAGCGCGAACCAGTGGAAAACCGGCTGCGACGTGCGGCCCCGCAGTGCGTCGAAGCGCCGCTGGGCGTGGGCATGCGCACAGTTGCTGACAACGAAGGCATCCACGGGTCGGCGGAGCGTTTCATCGACCGTACGCAGCGGCTTGCCGCGATAGGTCGGATTGTGCCCCTGGTGCTCGTGAGCAAGCCGCGCGAAGCGGTCGTCGCCGATGCCGTCGAGGGCCACGCCGGCGCGCTCCGCCGCCTGATGAAACGCGTAGACGTTCTTGCCGAGGTCGAGCAGGGCGACGCGCCGCACGCCCGCGGCGCGCAGCTCACGAAAGCGCTGCGTCAGATATTCCCAGGCGAAGAGCCGTTCAAACGTATCGGGCGAGAGCCGCCACTCCTGATACTTGCCGCGCTGTGTCCATTCCTCGGATTGAGCGTCGGCGACGCCGCGCGCAAAATCCGCGCCGGCGCCCTGCTCCTCGGCCAGCAGGCGATAGCGCTCCTGCCAATCTTCGTGATAGACGCGGGCCGGCTCGGGCGGCAGATAGCGGGCGAGCAGCCGGAGGTTGTTGCGCACGTCGTAATAGGCCAGGGTCGCGGGCGCGCGTCCGTCGGCGGTCTTGAGATGGTCGACGATCAGGTCGGTCCGCAGATCAACGCGCCAGCCCGCCTGGATCAGCCGGAAGCTCAGGTCGTATTCCTCCGCCGCCATGAAGAGCGACAAGTCCAGTCCGCCGACGTCGCGCAGGGCCTGCGTGCGCAGCGCCACGCCGCACCCGACGAAGACGTGGGGCAGCGCGGAGCACTCCTCGAAGCCGTTGGGCAGAATGGCGCGGAAGCCGGCCGCCCCGAGCCGGGCGTCATGCCGAAACAACTCGAGCAGCGGGACGTACGTGCCCGGCCGCGGGCGCGCATCATCGTCGAGAAAGAGCGTGAGCGGCGTGGCGACGCGCGGCAGGGCCAGCGCCTTGGCACACGCGCCGCGATTCTCGGAAAGCGGAATGGCGATCACATCGCGCCGGGCGGCCAGTGCCGCGGCCGTGCCGTCATCCGAGGCGTTATCGACCACGAAGATCGGCGGCGCGGCGCCGCCATCGCGCGCCCAGTGGTGCAGATGATCGAGCGTGGCGAGCAACGTTTCCTTGCGGTTGCGCGTCGCGATGACAACGCTGAGCGACGGCTGCGACATCAAGCTCCTCCCGCGGCGCCCAGCGCGACGCTGCTGGGCGAGATCTTCATTCCGGCGCCATTCTCGATGGCCGGTATCGCGCCCGATGCGACGTGCATCGGCGTCGCCGCCGGCAGCGCCGCGCGCCGCGCCGCCGGCACAAAATGCGTGTTGGATGCCAGCTCCGGGCGCTGCGTGGCGAGCGCGTCGAGTTGTTCGAGCGCGATCCGCGCGGGGCCGGGCTGCGCAGCGATCAGCGCGTCGGCCAGCGCGGCGAGATAGGCGGCCAGCGTCAGCGTGCCGCCGCCGGCGCGGGTCAGGGCCGCGACCGCGACCAGGGCTTCCTCGACGCCGGCCAGATCGCGCGCCTGGTGTGTCAGAGCGGGGAAATACTCGGTGCGCAAGCGCGGCGCGCCGTCGGCCTCGTCAAAGGCCATCAGACCGCGTCGCGGCAGCCAGGCGACGGCCCCGGTGCTGCTCGTTTTGCGCAACAGGTTCCAGATGACCGCGGGCAGGCTGGAGCTGTGGTCGTGTTCCGCCTCGCGCAAAGAGCGCTCAGCACCGATCAGCAGGTCTGCGCCGCCCAGCGCCGCGGCGTCGCCGCGTGCCCCCACCGCCGCGATCGTGACCTTTCCGCCCGAGCGGCCGACGCTGCCGAGATGCGCCACGAGGCCGGGCGTGAGCGTGCCCAGGCCCAGGTCGTACATCAGCAGCGCGTCGGAGGCCGGCAGCAAATCCGCGGAAATCGTGAGGGCCATGCGCTCGCCGGCGCTATCGAGCGGAAAGCACGCGCCGCGACAAACCTGAAGCAATTTGTTTTGATCCGCCTGGTAGGTGGTGCGCTCCGGCAGGCCGCTCCGGGCCGCGATCGCGTGCACCTCGACGCCCGCCGCGATCAAGCTGCGTTGCAGCAGTTCGCTGGCCTCGTCCTCGCCCAATGACGTGAGGAGTTGCGGCTGCGCCCCGAGGTTGGCCAGGTGCAGCGCCAGCGCCGCCGCCCCCGCCCAGCTCTCCTCGCTCTCGATCTCCTGCAGCGAGAGAATCGGGGCGTCGCCGGCGGTCTGGCGCGCGTCGCCGAGCACGATGCGCTCGCGCAGCGCGTCGCCGATCACCAGCACGCGCTTTCCGCGGAAGCCCGCCAGCGCCTCGCGCACCGCGGCCAGCGTCACCTGCCGACGCAGCAACAGCGTGCGCAGCCGCATCTGCTCGAGCTGCGCGTCGCGCTGCATCGATTCGAGCAGGCGTGTCGAGCTGAAGACGACTTCATCGCTGTGATAGACAACACGGCCGCCATAGGCCTCGACGGTTTCGCGCTCTCGCAGAAAGCGCGGGTCGTGGCTGCGGGCGTACTCATAACCTTTCACATAAACGTCCGGGCGCAGCAGGTCGAGCAACTCGACCGCGGTCGGATGGGGATCGATCACGACCCAATCGACAAACTCGAGCGCGGCGAGATTCTCGGCCCGCAGATCTTGCGGGATATAGGGGCGCTCCGGCCCTTTCTGCACGCCGTCGTCGGCGGTCAGCGAGACGACCAGCACGTCGCCCTGCGCGCGGGCCGCCTGCAAATAGCGAATGTGCCCGGGGTGCACCAGGTCGAAGCAGCCGTGACACTGCACGATGCTCAGGCCGGCGGCGCGCACCTCGCGCAGCGTCTGCGCCAGCGCTTCTGGTTCCAGGATTTTCCGCGATAGCACGTTGTTCATGTCGATTCCCTGAGCCGTTGCGGCCGTGATGCGCGTCAGCGCGCATGTTCCCCGTTCTATCGGATGAGAAATCCAACGCGCCCAAGCGGAGTGCGGTCGCAGGTTTCGCGTTTGGCGGCGCGCCGCCGCGGGTTGGGCCCGGCGCGCCGCCGATAGAGAGGCAACATGACTCCGTCCCCACGACCGCCCGAAGAGCGCAAGAAACTCGCCATCATCGGCGCGGGCGGCCACGGGCGCGTCGTGCTCGACATCTTGCTCCAATCCGGCTGGCGCGAGGGCCGGCGCGGCGGACCGGCGGATGTCGTCGCTTTTCTCGACAACAACCCGCAAATCCACGGTCGGCGCATCGACGGCGTGCCCGTCCGCGGCGCCGTGTGCGATCTGCCCCGGCTCGCGGCGGAGGCTGCGCTCGACGGCGTCGTGATTGCCATCGGCGACAATGGCGTGCGGCGCGGCATCGCGCGCGAGGTGGAGGGCTGGGGCGTGCCGCTGCTCAGCGCGATCCATCGCTCGGCCGCGCTGGCCCACAACGTCACCCTCGGCCGCAACCTGGTCGTCGCGGCGGGCGTCGTCGTCTGCGCACATTGCCAGATCGGCGACTCCGCGATCCTCAACACCGGCTGCATCATCGATCACCAGACGAGCATCGGCGAAGGCGTTCACGTCTGCCCGGGCGTGCGCATTGCCGGCCGCGTGCACGTCGAGGCCGGCGCGTTTGTCGGCATCGGCGCGACGATCGTGCCGAAAGTGACCATCGGATGTGAGGCGATTGTCGGCGCCGGGTCGGTGGTGATCGCCGACGTGGCGCCGCTCTCGACCGTGGTCGGCACGCCGGCCCGCCCGATCAAGCAAGCCGCGGCCAGCGAAGATTTCGCCGTGCCGCACATGACCACGCGCTAGCCGCGATCGCCCCCGAATCCCCTCATTCCCATCTTCCCACTTTCCCACATGCCCACCTTCCACGCGGGCTTTGAGCGTGGCTGTACCCCAAACCGCGTAGCCCATTCAGGCTGTAACATTCCGCCCATGCGACCCATTGTCATTGCCAGTGGAAACGGCCTCGCGGCCTGCGAGACGGCTGCGGCCGCGCTGGCGCGCGGCGAAGAAGTGCTGAATGCGGTCATCGCCGGCGTGACCCGCATCGAAGACGACCCCAGCGACCATTCCGTCGGCTATGGCGGGCTGCCTAACGAGGAGGGCGTGGTCGAACTCGATGCCTCGGTCATGCACGGGCCGACGCATCGTGCCGGCGCGGTCGCAGCCTTGCGAAATGTGCGCCATGCCGCGCGCGTCGCGCATCGCGTGATGGAGAAAACGGCGCACCTGCTGCTGGTTGGCGAGGGCGCCTTGGCCTTTGCTCGCGCCGAGGGCTTTCCGGAAGAGAATCTGTTGACCGATGCCGCGCGCCGTTACTGGGAGGCCTGGCGACACGATCGCCAAGCTCGGCAGAACTGGTCCTACCCCACCGCCGACCGCGCGACCGAACCGGGCTTCACGCATGGCACGGTGACCGTGCTGGCGGTCGACGAGCGCGGCGATCTGGCGGGTTGCACGTCCACGTCGGGGCTGTCCTACAAGCGACCGGGGCGCGTCGGCGATTCGCCCATCATCGGGGCCGGACTCTATGTCGATAATCACGTCGGCGCCGCCGGCTCGACCGGCCACGGCGAGCTGAATCTGCGGAATTGCTCTTCCTTTCAGGTGGTGGAGTTGATGCGGCAAGGTTTCCCGCCGGCGGAGGCTTGCGTCGCCGTTCTTCAGCGCGTGGTTGCCCGGCTGGAACCGGCCCTGTGCAATCCGCGCGGCGAGCCGGCGGTTGAACTGAACCTCTTCGCGCTGCGCAAGGATGGCGAGTTTGGCGGCGCCCGGTTGCGGGCCGCGGGCTTTGTCGCGGCGGCGGTCCGCGGACGCGCCTGGCGAACGCCGGTCACGCCGCTCTACCAGCCCTGAGCAGCTTCGCCCGTTGGCGGCGCGCTCGGAAGGCCTGAGGTTGATAGAATCCCGGCCTTCATCGCGCCGCGCGTGCTGCGCATGCTAGCGGACAGAGCACCGATGCCGGCGCGAACCACTGAGCGCGATTCTGCTTGAAGGAGAGCGGCATGGCCTTGGTTCAGCTTCTGCGAGTCGAGCAGTGGAGCAAAAATCTCTTTCTGCTTGCCGGGCTGGTCTTTGGCCAGAAGCTCACCGACATGCCGAGCGTCTGGGCCGCGCTGCAGGGGTTTCTCTGCTTCTCGCTGATCAGCAGCGGCGTCTACGTGATCAACGACATCCGCGACCGGGTCGAGGATCGGCTCCATCCCAAGAAGCGCTTCCGCCCGATCGCGTCGGGCCGAATCAGCGTCGCCACTGCCGTCGTGGTGGCGCTACTGGTGCTCGCGGGAGGCATGGGTGGCGCATACGCGCTCGATCGCGGCTTCTTCGGCGTCGGGTTGATCTATCTGACGCTGCAGGCGGCCTACAACTTCGGCTTGAAGGGCGTGGTGTTGATCGACGTGATCATCATCGGCATCGGCTTTGTGTTGCGGGCGATCGCCGGCGCGGTGCTGGTGCACGTCGAAATCTCGCACTGGCTTGTGCTCTGCACGTTCACGCTCTGCCTCTTCATGGGTTTCTCGAAGCGCCGCTGTGAGCTGAACGCGCTCGCGCTCAACGGCAACGCCCAGCAGCACCGCCGCACGCTCGCCCTCTACACCCCCGAGTTGCTGAACCACATGACCACGCTGACGGCGGGCATCGCGGTGGTGAGCTTCATGCTTTACGCCACCGACGAACGCACCAAGCTGGTCTATCAGACGGACGATTTGATCTACACGCTGCCGCTGGTGGTTTACGCCATTTTCCGGTTCGCGCTGCTGGTTGAGCATGGCCGCGTCTCCGGCCCGACCGACGTGCTCTTGCGCGATCGCCCCTTTCAGGCCGCGCTGCTTGCGTGGGCCGTCATCGTCATCGCGCTGATCTATGCCGGCCCGGCGATGCGAGATTGGCTCACCGAATGGATCCGGCCCGGCGCGGGCGCCGGGCCTTCCGCCTCCGCCCCTGCCAATAGCGGCTGATCCGCGTCGAACTGCGTCAGCAACAGCGGCCGTTTGTACTGTTCCGGCGTGCCGCCGCGCCGCGCCTGCAACTGTCGATCAAGCTCGACCCACGCCTGGGGAGAAACGCGGCTCGTACGAACGCAGCCGAGCCGTGCCGACGCGCGGCGGCTGGCGTATTCTTCGTTCTGCTCCTGCAGCGCGCGATCAAACGCCGCCGCCAGATCCCCCGGAAAATCAGCCGTGTGACTCAGGTGGTAATAGGGCGGATCGCCCCAGCGCGGCGCGAGCAGGAAATCATGCTCGGCGGCGGCAACTTGCTGCCACACGCGCGCCGCCGCCGCGGCGACCTGGTTCTCGGTCAGTTTCTCGCCGGCGACCGAGGCCACGCCGCCGCCACGATAAAGAAATTCCAGCAGCGGCGCGCCGCGCAGCCGGCCATGCACGCGCACGACGTCGTCCAGCCGATAGCGCACCAAGCCGGCCGTGTTCGTGACGACGACGGCATAGTCGTGCCCCACTTGCAATTCGTCATGCCGCAGCGTCGTGGGCTGAGCGCGGTCGAATTCGGCCGCGGGAATGAACTCAAAGACGCCCGCGGTGAGGTCGAGCACGCCGACCGTGCTGTCATCCGCGAATGGAACCGTGACGCGCCCCTCGCTCGCGAGCAGTCCGGGGTCGCGAATCGGGACGTCGCCCCACCACGCACGCAAGCGCTGCCGATAGTGGCCCATGCTGCCGCCGATCCAACAGACCACAAAATTGATGTTCCAGATGTCGGCCGGTCGCAAGCCGCCGGTTTGCTCGACCGTCCGGTCCAGCTCACGCGCCCGGGCGGGGTCGGCAGCCAGGCGCGGCCCCAGCGCCGCCCCCAACCACGGATCATCAACCAGTTCGCGGCATAGCGTGCCGTCATGCACGTCACGGATCAGCCGCTCGCGATTGTCATGCGCGACGCGCGCCATCGTGATCAACGTGGCCGGATTGGCTGTGATGGCCCAGGCCACGTCGCGCGCCGCGCCCAGCCGCATGAGCACGTAATGTCGTGCGGCGGCGTCCGGCAGATGCGCGATTTCCGGGCGGCCGACATAGTAGCGCTGCACCAGCCGCTTCTGCGTGCGCGCCAGCAGCCCGGTGATCGCGCCATAGGGTATGCCCGCGCGGGTGAGGCCGACGTCATAGCGCCCGCTGCTCTGCAGGATCGGCCGCAGTATCGCGGCGGGATGATCGTGCAGCAGCTTCAAGCCGAAGGTGTTCCAGCCGCGGCGATAGTCGACAATGAACTCCGCGGTGACAGGGATGTACTTGGGCCGCGCCGTCGTGCCGCTGGTCGTGGCGAACATGTGAATGCGCACACCGGGTGAAAAGAGCGCCCGAATGTCGCCATCGGCCACGCGCTCCATCGCGCTGCGCAGGGACTCATACGTCTGGAGCGGCACAGCCCGGCGAAGATCAGCGAGGTTGCGCACGCGCTCCAGCCCGTGCGCCTGCCCCCATGCGCCGCCGCGCACGACGCGCAAAGCTCGGCCGAGCGCCCACCGCTCCGTGCGCCGCGCCCGAGTCAGGCGTCGGAGAAAGGCGCGGTAAACGCCGGCGCCGTGCCAATACGCCAATTGGCATGCGAGCCGATCAAGCAGCGAGGGGCGGTGTTTCACGACTCCATCGATAGGCGATGGCGCGCGATCCGGCAAGTATGCGACCGGGTGTTTTTCCGATGCGGTCCCGATTAGCCGGAATTCGAAGCCGGCGGCGCGGCAGCGCGCTTATGGGCGTACATCGAACGATCGGCCTCTTCGAGCAGTCGCTCCGCGTCCCAGCCGGGCTGCCAGGCGGCAAAGCCGATGCTGGCCGAACCGGTCAACGTCGCGCCGCGGAAAACAATCGGCGCCTCGCGGATGGCTTCGTCGATGCGCTTCATGACCAGGGCCGCGCCGGCCCCATCCGTGCTTGGGAGCAGCACGACGAATTCATCACCGCCGATGCGCGCCGCCCCGTCGATCTGTCGCAGGCAGGAGCGGACGCGCGTACCGACGTGGCGCAACAAACAGTCGCCGGCGGCATGGCCGTGCGCGTCATTCACCAACTTGAGCCCGTTGATGTCGATCACCAGCAGCGCCAGCGTGCCGCCGAAACGCTCGCAGCGGCGAAGTTCACGCTGCATTTGCTCCTGCATCCAGCGGTGATTAAACAGCCCCGTGAGACTGTCTAGGCGCGCCTCATTCCCAACCTGCTCATACAGGCGGGCGTGGTGCAGGCACCGCCCCAGAAACACCCAAGCTCCATCCAGCCCACACGCCGCGGGCGGCGTGACGGCCTCGCCCCCCGCCGCGCCGGCCGCGGTGCGGCCACAGAGGTTTAACACACCCTGCAGCCGCCCCTCATCGAGCAAAGGCACAATGCAGGCCTGCGGATCGGGATAGGCGCGGCGCGGCGTCTGCGTCAGGCGGCGCGCCGCGATCTCCGCCGCCACGTCATCGGTGCAGAGCAGCCGGCCCTCGCGCGCGACGCTGACCATCAAATGCTCGTGCACCGCGCTCAGCGAGAGCGACGGATCGAGCGCGAGCTTGCCTGATTGGTCATACAGCGTCAGCACGTGATGAAGCGCGTCATGCAAATACAGTGACGCCGCCGCATAACCCAGCCGCGCCGGCAGGCGCGTCACAAGTCGCTGCGCGAATTCCGCCAGCCGCAACTCGTGATAATCCAATAACCACGCGGGCAACCCGCTGGTCGCGGAGAGTCGGCTTGGCGGCGGTTTCGGCATCGCGGCTCCGAGACGCCGCACATCACGTGCGGCCCCGACAAGGTAACAGCGATCGGCGCAGGCCGACAGGCGGCCCGACAATCGCTACGAAGGCAATCTCAGGCTGCTTTGATCTCTTGCATCCAGATAAAAAAGTGGCGCTGAATAGACTGTCCAGCAGGCGCGGGCAGACCGGCTGCCCGCCTCACGCGGGCGTCGCTGCGGTCACCGAGAGAATGGGTTCGCTGTCGCGGTCGCTCCGAAATGCGCTGCGCCCGGATAGAATGCGGGCATGTCAGAAACCGCACCGGGTTCGGGTTTGCGTCACGAATACACGCGCAATGACCGCGTCGAACTGGTGGCGCTGGACGATCCGATCCATCTTTTCGCGCGCTGGTTTCAGGAGGTTGTGTCCTGCGGAGCGCGTGAGCCGAACGCGATGACGCTCGCGACGGTCGATCAGGCCGGGCGGCCCGCCGCGCGCGTGGTGCTGCTGAAGGGCTTTGATCATCGCGGCTTCACGTTTTTCACGAACTATGAGAGCCGCAAGGGCCTGGAGCTGGCGGCCAACCCGCACGCTTGCCTGGTCTTTTTCTGGGCCGAGCTGGAGCGGCAGGTGCGCATCGAGGGCGCGGTCGAGCGCGTCAGCGCCGCTGAGTCGGACGCCTACTTTCAGACGCGGCCGCGCCTGACGCAGATCGGCACGTGGGCCTCGGACCAATCGCGCGTGATCACCGGGCGCGAGGTGGTGATGGATCGCATGCTCGAAGCCACCATGCGCTTTGAGGGCAAACCTGTGCCGCGCCCGTCGCACTGGGGCGGCTATCGCGTCATCCCCGTCGCGATTGAATTCTGGCTGGGCCGGCGCAGTCGGCTGCATGATCGGCTGCGCTACGCGCGCGCCGGCGACAATTGGCAGCGCGAAGTCCTCGCGCCGTAACACGCAGAATGGCCTGTCACACTCTATTCTTCGGGTTCGAAGCGAGGGTAGCATGGGCCTCAGGCCCGTGCGTCCAACAACCAACCGCGGCACAGATTCAGGGCTTGACGCCAGGATTACATTCCGCGTGACCGAAAATCGAAATTGGACGAAGCACGAGCACGAGCGCGCGACGTGTTCAGGGCCGCGCGACGGCCGGACGCGCAGCCCCCCAACTCGCGCGACAAAAACGATCTAGACGAAAGCAATGATGTGATGGCGCGGCGTCGCGCCCGATCGCATCAACCCGCATAAGCGGAGCATGGCTGATGGCATCGCCCGATTCGCATGACGTTTCCAGCTCGCGCGCACCGGAGCCGGTCGGGGCCTATCCGCACGCCAAGCGGGTCGGCCCGTGGGTCTTTCTCTCGGGGGTCGGCCCGCGGCAGCGCGGCAGCCGCGCGATTCCCGGCGTCACACTCAGCGCCGACGGTCGCGTCGTCAGCTACGACATCGCGATGCAGTGCCAGGCGGTATTTGACAACATCCGCTATATCCTCGAAGACGCCGGGGCGAGTTGGCATGACATCGTGGATGTGACGGTTTTTCTGACCAACATGCGCGACGATTTTCCGATCTTCAACCAGCTCTACGCCGAGCGCTTCGCCGGCCCCGGCAACCCCAACCCGACGCGCACGACGCTTGAGGTCAACTGCCTGCCGACGCCGATCGCGATCGAATTGAAGGTGCTGGCCTACGTGCGCGAGTTGCCCGCGTAAGCGGCGGGCGTTTCGGGCGTGACCGCCTGAGCCGAGCCGCGCCCGTCAGGAAGCGGGCTTCCCAGCCGAGCCGCGCCCGTGAGGAAGCGGTCTTCCCAGCCGAGCCGCGCTCGTGAGGAAGCGATTAGGATCGATACACGCCGGATCAACCCGATCGAAACGACTCGACACGTACGCGATCCCCGACAGGTCTCGATCGACCAGCAGCGCCAAGTCAGTCTTCGGCCAGTCGATCATCGCGCAATGGGTCTTCCCCTTCGTCGCTTTGTCGCTCCGTCGCTTTTCCAGACCGTTGCAGAATCGAATCGCTCCCTCACGAGGCTGTCGAAATACTTGTCAAAATCAAGCTCGACAGCCCGCCGATCGCCTGGCTTGGCATCCAAACCCCAGGTCTGATGCTGCGCCAAGCATTCGGCGCGCCGTCGCCGGAGTTTTTCGACAGCCTCTCACGGTCGCGGCTCTGCTCGCGTCGCGTTTCGGCTCACAGTCGCGGTTCGGCTCGCAGTCGCGGTTCGGCTCGCAGGCGCAGCTGTCCGCTATCATTTGCACCGATGCCCAGTACCGCCGAACGTGAGCCGCGCGCCGCCCTGCCCGGACCGGCGCGCCCGCCGCTGGATCAACCCGATGAATCCGACCGCATGCCGCTGTCGGCGCATCTGGAAGAGCTGCGCGGCTGCGTCGTGCGCAGCCTGATCGCGCTGGTCGTGGCGTGCCTCGCATGCATCTGGCCGGCGCGCTATCTGCTGGAGTTCATCGCTCGCCCGGTCGTGCTGGTGCTGCGCCGCTACGGCCAGCCCGAGAGTCTCCTCACGACCGGCCCGGCGGAGGGCTTGCTGGTCTACATCCGTGTCGTGGTCTTCTGTGGGTTTCTGCTGGCCTCGCCCTACATCTTGATGCAAGCCTGGCGCTTCGTCGCGTCGGGCCTCTACATCAATGAACGACGCTGGGTGTTACGGCTGCTGCCGGCGAGCATCGGGCTATTTCTGGCGGGCGTGGCCTTCATGTACACGCTTGTCTTGATGGTCAGCCTGAATTTTCTGGTTGGATTCGCGGGCTGGATTCCGCTGCCGCAAGGCGAGGCCAACTCGCTCGAGCGGGCGCTCCTGGGCATAGCTCCGCCGGCACGGACAGACGCGCCCTCAACTGGAGCGGCTCAGTCTGAATCGGCCCAGCCCCAGGCCGCCCAGTCTCAGCCGGCGGCCTCCGCCCCGGCGACAACTGCGCCCGCTCCGTTCGCGCCGGCTGACCGGCCGCCGGGGCGCGGCCCGACGGTGACATTTCTACGCAGCGACCCGCCGGCCCCGGTCCACGGCGAATTCTGGTTCAACGTGACGGAGAGCCGCTTCAAGCTGCGCGGACCGGCGGAGACGTTTTCGGTGCAGCTTGCCCCCGATGCGGGGCGCGGCCTCTACAGCACGCACTTCCGGCTGAGCGAATACCTCTCGTTTGTGATGGTGCTGACGCTGGCTTTCGGCCTGGCCTTTCAGACTCCGTTGGTGGTCTTGTTCCTGGCGCGCAGCGGAATCGTGTCCGTCAGCTCGATGCGCAAGTACCGGCGCGTGGTCATTTTCATCATCGTCGTGATCGCTGGGATGATCTCCCCGCCCGACCTGATGAGCCACCTGCTGTTGTCGATCCCGATGATCGGATTGTTCGAGCTGGGCTTGCTCATCGCGGCCCGCTCCGGAGACCGCCAGCAGCAGGCTTGAGACTTTCCTCTCCAAATTGCTCTCAACCACAAGCCCAAGCGTTTTGATATTTCCTGTAGCCTCGGGCGTCCCTGCCCGACGGCGCATCGCAGCCGATTCGCCGTCGGCCACGGCGGGCCGACGCTACAGTTCAATCGAAACTGCGCGATAGAAAGCGTTTGCGCATCCTGCCCGCCCTATCCATGCCAGCGATCCGCGCGGTGCTTGCCGCGAATTTCAAAATTTTTTTGGGTTGTGGGAATTTTATCGCCGGGCCGGCGGTTGTTCGCGTTTAACCGGCGTCGTCGCATCGCGCTTGGCACTGCATCCGATCACAATGCCGTTCCGCCGTCGCGTTCCGCCCACGACCACGCGCGACACATTCGCCGGGATTTCGTTTCTTCGTTTGGCGAGCAACAGAGTGGGAGTCGAGTATGGTTACGCGGGTTCTTTCTCTCGCGGGGGCCGGGTTGTTTCTTTGTCATAGTGCCGCGGCACAAAATGCGATCAATCTCGAGGCGGTCGCGACCGGTCTGGTCGCGCCGATCGGGGTCGAACACGCCGGCGACGCACGCCTGTTCATCGTCGAACAGCGCGGGCAGGTTCGCATCGTCGAAGCGGGCGCGCTGCTGCCGACGCCTTTCCTCGATCTTGGTCCGCGGCTCGTGCCGGCCCGGCCGGGCTTTGACGAACGCGGGCTGCTCGGTCTGGCCTTTCATCCCGGCTATGCCACAAATGGGCGCTTCTTCGTCTTCTACAGCGCGCCCTACCCGGCGGACCGCACACATGAGTACGACGCGCTCGACGTGCCGGTCGGGACCAGCCCGTTCACCTATCAGGGCGTGACCTACACCGGTGGTCAGGTCAACCCCCCGGGCGATCCGGCGCTGCTGGCATCTGGGGCGCAGAGCTGGCGTGTTTTCAGCGGCGGAACGGCCAGCATCACATTGCCCGAAACGGTGGCGAGCGTGAGATTCTTCTTTGTCCACCCGCCGGGCATGCCGGCCGGGTCGGTGCAGGCGTTTGACGCCGGCGGCGTCGCGCGTGGCGCCCCGGTCGCGAGTCGGGTTGCGACAACCCCCGGCAGCACGGCGAATTTTGTGATTCTCGATCAGGCCACCGCGGGCATCCGCGAGTTACGTTTCACCGCGGGCGCCGCCCCCGCCGGCGACACGTACACGCTCTTTGTCGATAACTTCCAGACGTTCGGCTTCAACTGCAAAAACGTGCTCGCAGAGTATCGCGTCTCCGCCGGCAATCCGAATCTCGCCGACGCCGGCTCCGAGCGCATTTTGCTTGAAATCAACAAGCCGCAATTCAACCACAACGGCGGCCAGCTCGCCTTCAGCCCGCATGATGGGTACCTCTATGTCGCGGTTGGCGACGGCGGCGCCGGTGGCGATACCGGCCTCGGCCACGTCGTTGGCGGAAACGCTCAGTCGATCGACAACTTGCTGGGAAAAATCCTCCGGCTCGACGTGGATGGCGCACTACCTTACGCCATCCCGGCCGACAACCCGTTTGTCGGCATCGACGGGCGCGATGAAATCTATGCCTATGGGCTGCGCAACCCGTGGCGCTTCTCGTTTGATCGCGGGCCGGGGCATCGGCTCATTTGTTCCGACGTCGGGCAGAGCCGCCTCGAAGAGACCAACATCATCGTGCGCGGCGGCAATTATGGCTGGCGCATCCGCGAAGGACTGGATTGCTTTGATCCCGCCACGCCAGCCACCCCGCCGCCCACCTGTGCGACGACCGGCGCCGACGGACAGCCGCTGATTCCGCCGATCGATCAATACCCGCGGACGGTCGGCATCTCGGTGACGAGCGGTTACATCTATCGCGGCAGCGCGATGCCCGCCCTCAACGGTCAATACATCTTCGGCGACTGGAGCCGGACGTTTAACCCCGGCGACGGGTCGTTCTTCCGTCTGGACCAGAACGGGCCGGGCACATGGACGCGCGCCGAGTTGAAGGTCCGCCGCGGGGCCGAGGCCAATCCGCGCTTTGGCCGCTATATCAGCGCCTTCGGCGAAGACGCCGTCGGCGAGCTTTACGTGTGCAGCCAGGATGTGCTGGCGTTTGGCGGCACGACCGGCGTCGTGCATCGCATCTCGCTGGCGCCGAACAAGGGCGACACCAACTGTGACGGACTGGTTGATTTTGGCGACATCGACGGCTTCGTCGTGGCGCTCGTGTCGGAGGCCGGCTACCTGGCGCAGTTCCCCAACTGCGAGTATTCGCAGGCCGACGTAAACGGCGACACCTTCGTCGACTTTGAGGACATCAACGATTTCGTCGCGTGCCTGATCGCGGCCGGCTGCCCCTAAGCGTTGGCGGCATGTTCCGCGCGCGATAGCGCAGGATCGGAATGGCACTGTCGCGTGGCTGAGCCGCGACCGTTAGAGCTTGTAAATTTTTCCCGTCGCGACCTCACGGATGACCTATATACGGCATTGCTTGCCAGGTCTGAGTGCCCCAAAGTGCACTCCCTGATCGCGATAGTCGAAAAATTCTCAGGCTCTCACGGGCGCGGCTCTGCACAGGCGCGCGCAAACCGAACCGCGACCGTGAGGGAGCGATTCGAATCTGCAACGGCTAGGAATAGCGACGAAGCGACGAAGCGACGAAGGGACGAAGGGAAGACCAAATGCGCGCTGCTGGACTGGCACAAGACTGACTTGATGCTGCGGGTCGATCGAAACCTAACGGCGTGCGCGCATGTGTCGCGCCGTTTCGATCGGTTTGATCAGGCGTAGATCGACCCGAATCGCTTCATCACCGGCGCGGTTCGGCTAAGAGACGTGGCGCTGCTGTATGTCGGAGCCACGACCATCAGAAGCTGTCGAATTACCTGACGTCGGTGATGGCTGAATTGAGGTTGGGAGTCTGGAGGGTGTGATTCTCAGCCTGCTTGTTGTCTTTGCTTTCATCTCATTCTTTTTTCTGGGTTAATCTTCTCCTCTTTTTTCAGACTTCGTTATTCCTCACTTCGCTTTTCCTCACGTTTTGCGAAAGAGCCGGGTCGCGGTTCGGGCGGCCGGTTGGGCCGCCGGGCGGCTCGAGGGCCGACGGCTGGGGCGCCGCAAAATTCGAGTGACCGAGCGTGGGCCGTCACGCGGCAGCGCCGCCCACTCTTCCGCGCGCAGCGGTTGAGTCGTCTGCGCCGCAGCCC
>CAYQLG010000025.1:0-40452 GCA_964418235.1 uncultured Planctomycetales bacterium | reverse complement strand
CTCACGGCTTGGCAGGCGCTGCGTGCAGCGCCTGCCAGCGCGCCAGCGCCGCCTCGTGCACGAGGCGCAACGGCACGCTGTGCCGCAGCGCCGCGGCGGCGCAGTCCTCATATTCGGGCCAGGCGCGCATGCCGCCGTTCGTTAACTGCGCCAGCTTCAGCCGCACGGCGCCATAGTCGGTCTCCACTGTGACGATCCGACGCACAAGTTTGTGGCGTTGTGCCAGCGCGCGCCGGACACCCAACGTCGGCGTTTCGTTGAGGATGATCTCGATGGCGCGGGGCGCGCCGGCGGCATCGGTCAGCACCGTCAGCAGGTGGCCGGGGCGGCCTTTCTTCATTTGCACCGGCGTTAGAAAGGCGTCGAGCGCGCCGGCCGCGAGCAACCGCTCCACCGCGAACGCGAGGCTCTGGCCACTGCCGTCATCGATCTGGGCTTCGAGCACGTGTACGGCGTCCAGTTCCGTCGCCGCTTCGAGGTGCGCCGCGGCGTCGCCGCTGAGGGAGAGCGTGTCGGCGACCGCGGCCACGACCTGATCAACCTGGCTGCCAATGAGCAGCCGCAGGATGTTGGCGCGCGTCGCTGAGTCGCGCGTGCCCGCGCCCACGCCGACGCGCTCCAGGCGCATCGCCGGGGGCGGTCCGAAGCTTGTCGCGAGCGTGACGGCGAGGGCGGCGCCGGTTGGCGTGGTCAATTCGCCGCGCTCAGCGCACGCCGCCAGCGGCACGCCGCACAGCAACCGGGCGGTCGCCGGCGCCGGGATAGGCATTTCGCCATGCTCGCACTGCACGGTTCCGTGTCCGGTCGGGATGGGCGAGCCGTGCAGCGTGTCGATTCCGAGCGCATGCAGACCGGCGGCGGCGCCGACGATGTCGATGATGGCGTCGTTGGCACCGACTTCGTGGAAGTGAACCTTTTCGAGCGTTGTGCCGTGCACCGCGGCTTCAGCTTCGGCCAGCCGGCGAAAGACCGCGGCGGCGCGCGCCTGCACCGTAGCGGGCAGGTCGGCGGCGGCGATGATGGCTTCAATCTGCGGCAGGTGCCGATGTTTTTTGCGCGCCTCGGGGGCTACGTCGACGCGCACGTGTTGTGCGGCGATGCCGTGGCGCTTGACGCGCTGAGTGGCAATGGAGACGCCGGGCAGATTGAGGCGCGCGGGCAGGGCGCGCAGCTCGTCCTCGGCCCAGCCGGCGTCGAGCAACGCCGCCAGAAACATGTCGCCCGCCACGCCGCTGAAGCAATCGAGATAGGCCATACGCATGGTCGTCTTTCGCTCCGTTAGAAAAAACTGGTCGCAGGTCGCGCCGCAACAGCATGCTGTCCGCCCGATGCTCTGCCGCGCGCCAGCAGCATCAGAGTACGTGCGGCACTATAATCGGGCTTTGAACCGAGGACGCATGCACCAAGAGATTCAGCATCATTGCGGTCTGTTCGGCATCGCCAACCATCCCGACGCGGCCCAGCTCACGTTTCTAGGGCTATACGCGCAGCAGCATCGCGGTCAGGAGGGGGCGGGCATCTGCACCAGCGACGGGCGCACGCTGCAGCGCCGCGCGGGCATGGGCCTGGTCGGCGACGCGATCAATCCCGAAGAACTGAAAGCGCTGACCAACCCGCTCGCCGTCGGTCACGTACGCTACTCGACGACCGGCTCATGCAGCGTCTCCAATGTGCAGCCGCTGCTCGTCAATCGCGCCGCCGGCGACATGGCCATCTGCCATAACGGCAATCTCGTGAACGCCGCGGCCCTGCGACGAGCGTATGAGGACGCCGGGCGGATTTTCTACACCACTTCCGATACGGAGGTGGTGCTGCACATGCTGGCCGATCGGCGCTTTGCGGATCAGCCTGACCCGCTGGCGGCGGTGTTGCGCGAAGTAGTCGGCTCGTATTGCCTGCTGCTGCTCTTTCCCGATCGGATCGAGGCGGCGCGCGACCCGAGCGGCAACCGTCCGCTGTGCCTGGGTCGGCTAGGCGATGCGTGGGTCGTCGCCAGCGAGACGTGTGCGTTTGATCTGCTCGACGCGGTCTATGTGCGCGACGTCGAGCCGGGCGAGATCGTCACGCTGACGCGCAGCGGGATGAGCACGCGGCGCTTCGTCGAAGCCGGCAAGCGCCGTTCGGCGCAGTGCGTCTTTGAGCACGTGTATTTCGCCGACCCGGCCAGCCAGGTCTTTGGTGAGAATGTGCATCAGACGCGCGTGGCGATGGGGCGGCAGCTCGCGCGCGAGGCGCCGGCCGCGGCTGACCTGGTCATCGCCGTTCCGAATTGCGCGCGCTGCGCGGCGCTGGGCTATCACGAGCAATCGGGCATCGCGATCGGGCGCGGTTTTACGACCAATCACTACGTCGGCCGCTCATTTATTCAGCCGACGCAGGCCATTCGCGATCTGACCGTGCGGCTGAAGCTGACGCCGATCCGTGCCAGCGTCGCGGGCAAGCGGCTGGTGGTCGTTGAGGATTCGGTCGTGCGCGGCACGACGACGCGCGGCAAGATGCAGTCGCTGCGCGAAGCCGGCGCGCGCGAGATCCACTTGCGCGTCGCCAGCCCGCCGATCCGCAATCCCTGCTACTACGGCATCGATTTTCCGAGCCGGCAGGAACTGGTCGCGAATGGCCGCTCAATCGATCAGATTCGCGAATTCCTCGGCGTCGATTCGCTGGCGTATTTGTCGCTGGAGGGGATGCTGGGATGTTTGCGGCAAAGCGGGGCCAATTTCTGCCATGCCTGCTTCTCGGGCGATTATCCGATTCCGATCGATCCGACCTTTCAGAAGAATGTCTTCGAGAATCAGCCGTTGCTGTTTGTCAACGTGCCCGGCGCCGGCGGCGTGGCACAGACCATGCAGACGTAGGCGGCGCCGCGCTCACCGCGGCCGTCCTGTGCGATTCCGCCAGACACGATTGTGGGGGCCGGCGCTTACTTCTTCACAAAGATCGTCGTGGCGGAGACCACCAGGCTATTGCCATCCTTCGAGGCGACACGACCCTTGACGATCAACTCGCCGCCGGGCCGCAGGCCATTCACGCCGTTGAGGCCCAACTTCAGCGGCTTGCCGGCGTCATCCGCGACTTGCACTGAGACCGACGCGGCCACGATCTTGTCCTGCGGCTCACAGCAGTAATCCCAAGGTGTGGGGCACTTGTCGTCGGGGTTCGCGTCGCAGGGGGGCAGTGAGAGATCGGCCAGCGTGAAGACGGCGCGCTCTGCGACGAAGGGGTTCACGCCGCCGCCGATGCGGCCCTGCATGATGATTTCCTGTCCGACTGCCGCGTCTTTCTTAGCGGCCAGGATGGGGCGAGCATCCGCCGGTGGGGTCGATACGAATAGCGCGGCCGGCAACTGGCCGGCGTCGGCGGGCGCAGCGGCAGTGCTCGTCGGCGACGACGCCGGCCGGTCGCAGCCGAGCAACATCAACCCGGCCATGGCGCCGCACGACAGGACACGGCGGCAGCGGAGAGTGGGACGAATGGTTGAAGGAATAGGTGTCATGAGCGGCATGGTTCCTTTCGATCTTGTGAGTGTGGCAGTTTGAAAGACACGCGATCGCAAGCAGCGCCGCGACCGTAAGCAGCGCCGCGACCGTCAGGGAGCGGTTGGAATCTCACTCGGACACGCATGTGCGGATCGCCGAGTCGCTTCCCGTGATATCGCATGTTCAACGACGGCTGAAGTAGCCGCGTGATTCGCCGTGCACAACTAGGCGATGCGCACACCAGCGCGGGTTGTGCGCCGCCGGAGCGTTGCGGCGAGCGCGGATCGGGAACCGACGTGAATCGAATCGCGCCCTTACGGTCGCGGCTCTGCATCCGTTCGCGGCTCTGCATCCGTTCGCGGCGCTGCGGATAGTCGTGCGTGTTCCAGTGTCTCATCGGGTGTTTCCTAGGCGGCCCGGAGCGCACTGGGGATCGGCAGACGCAGGCAGCGCCATGCCGGCGGCAGCACGCCGATGATCCCGAGCAACAGCCCCAGCGCGAGGCTGATCGCGACAACCGGCGCGTCGATCCGCAGGCCAAACGCGCCCATCGAGATGCGCACGGCGACGCCGTCGAGCAGCGCCAGGCCGATGACGATCGCCAGCAGCGCGCCGGCCGACGCCGTGATGAGCGACTCCTGCATCAGTGACAAGACGATGGCCGGCTGTGAAAAGCCCAGCGTACGGAGCGTCGCCAATTCGCGGACGCGCGCGGCGAGGGCGGCATACATGGTGTTTAGCCCGCCGAAGAGGCCGCCCAGTCCCGCCAGCGCCGCGGTGACAAGCACAAGCGCCCGGATCGGCCCGTAAAACGCCCGCAGCCGGGCGTAGTATTCCGACTCGCGCAGGGCCGTCAGCTCGAGGTCGAGCCGCTGCTTGCAGAAGGCATCGACGTCGGCGAACTCGGCTTGATCGAGCGTGACGATCACGCACGAGATCGTGACGCGCTTCGTCGCGATCATCAGATCATTCAGATCGGTCCACAATTCGGCGTTCATCACCGTGCCCGGTGCAGCGAAGCGCCCGACGATCGTCCACGCACGCCCGTCGAGATAAAGCTTGCGGCCGATCGCGAGTTGCTCCGGCGGCAGGCCCAGCCGGGCGTGCGCCAATTCGCCCACCAGCAGCTCTTCACGACCGGGCTGCGGCGCACGGCCGGCGGTGATGCGCACCTGCGGATGCACCAGAAACGCCGCCGGCGTCATCGCCCGAAAGACCGCTTGATGGCGCGAGGCCGTGTCGGGCGCAGTGCTGACGGCGAGCGCGACGTGCACTTCCGGCGAGACATAGGCCGCACCAGGCTGCGCCTTCAGTCCGCTGACGGCGGCGGCAAGCGTGCCGGGGACGGCGGCGGATATCTCGCTGCGCTCGATGCTCTCTTCGCTGCCGGCGCCGAGAATGATGACGTTGAACTCGCTGCCGCCGCCGGCCAGGTCGGCGCTCATGCCGCGCATGAAGCCGCCGGCGCCGAGAGCCAGCAGCACGAGCAGGAAACTGCCGAGTAGCCCGCCGATCAGCCGGCGCGGCGCGCGGCCGAGGTTGCGGACGGCGTATTCGAATGGCAACGTAAACATGATTACACCGCTCTGAAACAAGTAACGATGTCGCGCCGTGCGGCCTGCCACGCCGGCATCAACCCGGCCAGCACACCCAGCAGCGTGGCGATCAACAAGCCCCAGCCCAGCAGCGCCGCGTCGTAGTGGGCGTTCACGCTCAGGCCGTCCACCGACAGGCTGAACTGCCCCCACCACAGCACCGTCAGGGCTAACAGCGTGCCCGCGCATCCGCCCGCGAGCGCCAGCAGCAGGCTCTCGGCGATGATCAGGCGCGCCACCAGCCCCGCGCGAAAGCCCAGCGTCTGCAAGATCGCATGCTCGCGAATGCGGTCCTGCACCGCGAGTACGATCGCGTTGCCCACCAGCGCCAGCACCGCGATCAGGCAGCCCCAGCCAAGCCAGCGCGTGAAGCCGACGATTTCGAACACGTCCGCGGCGGCCTGCGCCACAAACGCCTTCTCCGGGCGCGTGTGCGTCGGCTCGCGGTCGTGTGCGAATTCGGCGTCGATCGCGGCGGCCACCGCGTCGAGCTGTTGCGGATCCGCCACGCGCACGTTGAACTGCGTGACGATGCCGAGGCCGCCGCGGGCGCTGGCGCGCTGCAAAAAGTCGAGCTGCGCATAGGCGACGTTGGCATGCTGCGGCTCGTCGGAGCGAATCACGCCGGCGACAAAGACGCGCACGCCGGCCGCGTCGAACTGGTCGCCGGCGCGCAGGCCCCGGCGCTTGGCGAGCGTCTCGCCGAGCAGCACCGCGTCGGAGCGCCGCCGCCAGTCTTCGAGCGAGCCGCTCAGCAGCGTGATGTGCCGCTCGTTGGCCGTGATGAAGTCGTCGACCGGCACGCCGCGAAACGTCACCACGTCGAGCGCCGTGCGACAGTTGTTCACGACGATCTTCATCGGCACGACGCTGGCGACGCCGGGGATGCGCGCGATGCGCGCCCCATAGTCCTGTTGCAGCCGGCTGGCAAAGGGGCAGAAGCGATCCTTGCGATAGACCACGAGGGTCGTGTCGGCGGCGCTGCGCTGCGTGGCGGCCGCTGCGCCCGCCTGCATCGCCTGCACCGCAACGTAGAGAAACATCGCGGCGGCGACGCCCGCGATCGTCAGGGCGCTGCGCGTCGGATTGCGCCGCACCTGCTTGAAAACCAGCGGCCAGTAACGAGCGGCGATCAAGACACGGCCTCCTGCGGCGCAAGGCCGCGCCCGGCTTGACCCGCGGCGGAGCGCAGGGGCGCGTGCGCCTCGATCAGCCGGCCCTTGTCCAGGTGCAGCGTGCGCTGGGCATACGCCGCGGTTTTGGCGTCATGCGTCACCATCAGCAGAGTCTTATTCAGTTCGCGGTTGAGCCGCGTGAGCAGCTCCATGATGGCCAGGGCGGCGGCGGCGTCGAGGTCGCCGGTCGGTTCGTCGGCGACGAGGATGCGCGGATCGGTGACGATCGCGCGGGCGATGGCGACGCGCTGCTCCTGGCCGCCGGAGAGCTGCCGCGGGTAGTGGTCGTGCCGATCGGCAAGGTTGACCAGTTCGAGCGCCAGCGCGACCTTGGCGTGGCGCTCGCGGCGCGTGAGCGGATGGAGCAGCAGCGGCAGCTCGATGTTCTCATACGCCGTCAGCGTCGGCACGAGGTTGTAGAGCTGAAAGATATACCCGACGTAGCGCGAGCGCCACGCCGCCAGCCGGGCCTTGCTCAGCGTGCCGAGGTCGATGCCGTCGATGCGCAGCGCGCCGGCGGTGGGCTGGTCGATGCCGGCGATCATATTGAGCAGCGTCGTCTTGCCGCTGCCCGACGGTCCCATCAGCGCGACGAAATCACCCTCGTCGATCAGCAGGTCCAGTCCGCTCAGCGGTGTGACCTCGCCGGCGCCCTTGCGATACGTGCGCGTCAGGCCGCTGCATTCAATGAGCGCCACGATCCGCTCCTTTCGCCGGTGCATCGGCTGCACCATGGTTGCGCGGGTCGGAGAGTTCCGCTTCGATGCGGATGCGCTGGCCCTCGTGGAAGCCCGTCGGCGGATCGACGATCAGCCGGTCGCCGGGTCGCAGGCCGTCGCGCACTTCGATCCAAGCCCCATTGAAGGTATCAGCTCGAGCGCTGCCCAGCACGAGCGATCGCCGCACGGCGCGCTGTGTCACCGTGTCGGCGAGCCAGACCAGCGCGCCGCCGGCCTCCGAGCGGATGAGCTGCTCGGGCGCGAACAGACGGGCCGACGTGGAGGATTCATCCTTTTGCTCGGGCGCAAAGAATCGCGCTTTGGCAAGCATCTCCGGGCGCAGCTCGATCGCGGGTTCAAAGATCTCGACCTTGACCTGCAGCGTGTTGCGCTGGATGTCGGCCTCGGGCACGATGCGCGTGACCCGTCCGTGAAAAGTGCGATCCGGCAGGATGTGCACGACGATTTCCGCCCGCATGCCGACTGATACCTTGGCCGCATCAGCCAGCGGGATATCGACGCGCATTTGCAGCCGCTCGGGGTTGTAGACGCGCGCGACCGCGGAAGCAAAGGGCATGTCGGACGCGAGCATCAGCCGCGAGCCAGGCTCGACCAGACGTGTCATGACGATGCCGCCGACGGGCGAGCGCACCTCCATGCGGCTGAGGCGCAGCTCGGCCTCGCGCAGGGCGGCTTCAGCCGCCTGCAGCGTGGCTTCGGCCGCGGCGACTTGCGCGGCGGCTTCGTCGAGGGCGCGGCGCTCCTCGATGCGCAGACGCAGATTTTCGCGGGCCGCGCTCAACTCGGCTTCGAGCGCGGCGCTTTGTGCCAGAAGGACCGCCTCGCGCCCGCGGGTCGATTCGACCTGGGCCGCTTGCGCAAGGTATTGCTGCTCGGCGCGGATGGCTTCGATCGCGCCGGCCGCGCCGTCCGTCCGCAGGCGCTCCACACGCTCATGCTCGGCGAGCAGTTCGGCGGCCCGAGCGCGTTGCGCGGCCAGCTCGGCCGGCCAGCGCTGCAGCTCGGCACGTGTTTCGGCCAGCCGGGCCGCGGTCGTCGCGATCAGGCGCTCACGCTCCACGGGATGATCCCACGTGCTTTGGGCGGCGGCGCGGGCGGCTTCCGCCGTCGCCAGCGCGGCGCGGCGCATCGCGACCTCGGCCGCGGCTCGCTGCTGAGCCAGACGCGCGTCGTCATCGACCAGCCGTGCGATCAACTGGCCGGGTTGCACCGGCTCGCCTTCGAGCACGAGCATTTCCTTCACGACGCCATCGGTCAGTGCGCTGATGTTGATGACATAAGGCTCGGCCTCGACCCAGCCGGGGGCTTGAGCGACCAGGCCGCCGCCCGAGGCGACGCCGCTGCGTTGAATCACCGGCAGCACGCGCACGGGCGTTTCGGGCAGGAGCGCCTCGCGCGCGGCGTAGCTCAGCACGGTTCCGACCGAGCCAAGCAGGGTCAGCGGCACCCCGACGCGAATCAGCCAGCGCCGCGCCGGCGGCGGCACCTGCGTAGCAGCACTCGTCGCGACGGCGGCTTGCACATCCACTGCGTCGTCGGGGCGCCCGCGGCGCGGCGGATCGCCCGGGCCGGCCCATCTTAGTGCATCCAAACTCTGGATTGATGACATCTTCGTATCTCTTTTAGGGAGGCGTTGCTCGTTGGCGGCGGCTAAGCGCTGTGCTTTGGCGGCACATCAACGGCAACGGCTGTTCGTCGTATGATCGCATTCCGCGAAATCAAGTTGCTAGATACCGGCGGCGAATCGCGGCACGGCCAAGTCAGGCGCGCGGCTGGGTTCGAACAAGCGCGACCCGCGGCCAGCGCGGCGCTTCGATGGCCGGCTAGATGCTGATTGGGAGGAGCATTCGCGGAGGGCGGAAGATGCCCGTCTGGGCCGTGGGCAGGTCTTGTGAATCGCGCGGGGCAGGCACGCGCATCTGCGGCGCGGGGAAGAACTCCACCGCCGGCCGCGCGGGCGCCGCCAGAACCGGATGACAGCAGGGCGACAAGCAACCCGAGCCATGATGGCTGTGAGACGTGGGCGGCGCATCGCGGCCGGGTGTGTTGCCATCGGTTTCGACCGTGCCATTCGCGCGGACGTCGCCGGGGCCGTTCACACAATCATGGTCGCCGCACGCAGTTGTTGCCGGGTTCGATCCGGCAACCGCGACCGGGCAGTTTGCGCATTCCGCACGGCTGGCAGCGTTGCAGGGGCATTCGCCGGAGCGCATCAGCGGCGCGCCGGCCAGGCCGACAAAGGCCAAGAGCCAGGCGAGCTTGAAGATGGCGGTCTTGCTCATCATGCGTCGTCAATTCCACTCGGCCTCTGGCCGCTATGCCGGATTATCGGCGCAAGCGGTCACCCGATTCAATCGTACCAAAGTATACCCGCGAGCAGGGCGGACCCTACGCGGCTTGACCAATGGCGGTGATGACAGGGGCACATCAGGGCGTCATGACGTTTGCCCCAAGCGGCTGCAAACGGACATCATTCGCCGGGCTTTTCGCTGGGTTGCGAGGTTGGCAAATCGGTCGGCAAATTGAGCGCGGCGGCGGACTGGGCATAGAGCCGGCGCAGCTCGCTGGACCATTCCGGGCCGCCCAAATCGGGATGCCAGATGCTGTCTTGCCGGATCGCCGACTCGACGTCTTTGGCACGACCCTGCGCCAGCAACACCCGCAGCCAGTTGTAGCGCGCTTCCCAGTAGTGGCCCGGCTCACGCGTGCGCAACGACGGATCAGCCAGTAAGACCGCCCAGGCCTCTTCAGCGGCTTGGAGGTCGGGCGCGGGGGCGGCGCTCGCGCTGGGTTGCGCGGTGGACGCCTCGGGTGTCGTGGCGCCGCCCGCGCCGCGTTCGGCAATCGCGAAACAACGCGCCGTGCGAAGCAAGGCCCGCAGACGTTGCGCGTTGCCGTGTCGCGGATCGGCGCGGAGCAACTCTTCGACCACTCCGGCCGCATCTTCGAGTTGGCCTGCAAAATAGAGCATTTGTGCCCGGCCAAACTGCGCCACGCCCGCGCCTTGGGCACGCTTCGCGTCGGCCCGCACCCACTTCTCCAGCTCCACGAACGTGCCGACCGATTCCGCCGCGAGCTGCCGGGCAGCATCGAGCTGCCCGTCATCGCGCAGGCGCTCGACCTCATCTTGCATGCCGCGCGCCAGCGACGTGAGCACAGCGCCGGCCTGATCGGCGGAGACCGATTGCAGGAACTGCTGGAGGATGTTGGCCGCGTCGTCAAATTCGCGCAGGCCGCGATGGGCGCGGATGCGCGTGCCCAGCGCGCGCCCAACCAGCGTGTTGCCGGGATATTTCTGCTCAAAGTCTTTGAGCTGGTCGAGCGCCTCGCGGAATTGCTCCACGCCGGCTGAGACGAGCAGTTCCGCCGCATTGACGCGCGCCTCAGCGGCGCGGCGCAGGATGGCCGCGGCCTCGCCGGGTTTCTTGAGCGCCCGGGCGTGGGCCTCGTTGCCATAGCGGATCAGCGTGGTGACGCAGGCGGCGGCGCGCTGGCGATACTCATCTGTCGGTAGGGCGCCGCGCGACAGCTCCAATGACAGCCGCTGACACAGCGCCCGGCGGAATTGCGCCTCGTCATAACGCGCCGAGCTTTCGGGGATCGTGCCGAACTGGGCCGCGGCCTCGTCATAACGGCCCGCCGCCTGATGCGCGACCGGCAGCCACCAGAGCGCCTCATCGCGCAATTCGTGGTTGGGATAGCTTTGCACCAGGTTCAGCAGCGTCTCGGCCAGCTTCTGATAGTCTTCCTTCTGTTTGCTGCGCGTCGCCACCTCGGCCCAGGTCTTGAAAGCCAGCGCGGCGGCCTGCGGCGCGGACGGCGCTGATTTGTGCTGGGAGGCGACGGCCTGATAGGTCGCCGCGGCCGAGCGCTTCTCATTCAACTTGTCCTGCGCCCGCGCCAGGTCCATCAGCGCCCGCACGCGCAAATCGGCGTCGATATCGGGCCGGCTGACCGCCTCACGCAGACGAATCTCCGCCTCGCGGAAGCGCTTGGCGTCGAGCAGATGACCCGCGACCAGGAACAGTTCCAACGGCGAGAGCGACTTCGGATCGGCCTTCAGATTCAACCCCGCAAGCAGATAAACGCGAACCACTCCGGGCCACGATCCGCCCCGGTCCGCCAGCCGCTTCATCGCCGCCAGGCCTAGCTCGCGGACGCGCTGCGCCTTCTGCAGGATCGCGACTTTGGCGCTGGACGTTTCGGCTTCTTTGCGGATCGACTCGGCCTCCAGCAGATAGCTGTTGGCGTCCCACAGCTGAGCCAGATTCACATAGAAGCGCGCCGGTCGATCCTCTTCGTCAAGCTTGGCGGCGTCTTTCTCGGCCAGCGGCCGCAGCGTCGCCCGCGCCAATTCGAAGCGCTGCGCGAGTATCTGCGTGCGGGCCAGTTCATAACGGGCCTGGGCCGCGATTGCACGGTCCTGCGACTCCTGCATCGCTTGGGCCAGCGCCTTCTCGGCCGCGGGTATGTCGCCCAACTCGCGCAGCGCCAGACCCTGCCCCAAGTAGCATTCATTCGCCGTCGTGCCGGTACGGGCCGCTTCGATCAGCGTCGCGAAGCGCTGCGCCGCCTGCTGCAGCAGGTCCTGGCGGCGAGCCGGCTCCTTCGCTTCGAAGCGCGCGTAGTAAAGATTGCACCAGGCCAGCCGGAATGAGCCATCCTGTCGCGTCTGCTGCAACAGGCCATAGACGCCCGCGGTCAGCAGCTCGTCTTCGCGCTCGCTGAGCTGCGCAATCATCGGCTTGAGCGCGGCCTCGGCCGCTTCAAATTGCTCGCGCGCTTTGGTCAGCACGCGGCCAAGGCGGGCGCGGTCGATTTTCTCGCCGTTCGAAAGCTCGCCTTGCTCGATTTCCTCCAGCGCTTGCGCACCGAGCAGCATGCTGCCATACTCGACGCGGGCCGCTGCCAGGCGCACGACGGCGCGATCGCGTTCCAGCCGGGCGGCGGGCTGCTGTTGTTGCAGCACTTTGACCATGCGCTCGTACTTTTCCTCGGCCTTTTCAAAGGCGCGCTTACGCTCGGCGGGATCACGCTGGCGGCGGGCGCGATTGGCATAGGCGGCAGCGACGGCGCGCAACTCGTCATAGGTTGAGCCCCCGCCGATGAATTTCGCCTCGACCTGCTCGGCCAGCCCCTCGCGGATGAGGCGCTCAAGGTCGCTGGGAACCGAAGCCGGCGCGGGCTTGCTCTGGGCGCTGGCCGACGTCGCCCCGATGGCGGCGATCAGCATCACCAGCAGCAGGCGCGCCGCACCGTGCAAACCGGGTCTATCTCGATTCACTTTTCAGCCCCCAGGCTGCCGGCTTTGAAGCTGACGGCAAACTGCACATTCTTGAAGCCGGCGCGCACGGTCGCGTCCATCGCCGCCACGACAAAACGCCAGCGTACGCCCGTCTCGGCCCCGATCACGACCGGGTTCTGCGTGTCGGCGCCGGCGACGCGGCGGCGCTCCAACAGCTCGCGCAGCGCATCGAAACCACCTTCGACCGGCTCTTCCATGAGAAAGATTTTGGCCGCCTGCCCGTTCTCCACGTCGGCCAGACCGATGCGCACCAGCGGATTCACGCGCACCTGCGCGCCCAGCCCGGGGCCGCTGTTGGGGTCCAGCTCGGTCTGCAGCATGCCCTCGCGCGTCAGGTTGAACGTCGCGCCCAGCAGAAAGAAGACGAGCAATACCATGATCACGTCGACCATCGGCGCGAGATTGGGCACGATTTCGCCCTGCGCTCGGCGGCGGCGCGGCCTCATGGCAGCGCCCCCGGATCGGTTCCCTCGTTCGCGCTGAAGACCAGCGCGCTGATCTTGGCCAGGGCCGCGGCGCGCATGACCGTCTCGACGTGCTGATAGCGCAGGTCACGATCGGCGCGAATCACACAGGTCAGCTTGGAGCGGTCGGCGGCGGCGCGCAGCGCCCGGCTCGCCAACAGCGGCTCGAGATCTTCCGGGCGCAGCCGCCGCTCCTGAATCGACTGGCCGTCCCAATCCACGATGACATATTCGGGCTGGTCGGGCTGTTGCGTTGATTTGCGCACGTTGATCGTGATGCGGAGGCCGAGATCGCCGCGCTCCACCTGCCGCGCGGCGACGGCCCAGGGCAGTTCGACCGGCTGATTGTCGGCATCGGCCAGCTCGCTCGCGAGCAGAAAGAAAATGATCAGGCACATCATCACGTCCACCATCGGGGCGAGATTCAGTGTCATGCGGGTTGGTTCGGGGGGGGGGCGGAGCATGGGTGTTACGTGGGCAAGTTGCGGCGCCTGGCCGAGCAGGGGCGGCAGACCGTTGCGTAATAAACTGGCCGAGCCGGCGTGTGTTTATCCGTACTGCTTCGCTTCATTGCCAGATCCCCGTCAGGTCTTGATCACTCGGCACGATTGGCATTCGCTGAACGAGAGCGTTTGCAGCGGCCGAATCGCTTCCTGACGGGCGCGGTTCGGTTTGCGTGCATAGTGCGCCGCACACATCTAGGTGCCCGCTTCAGCCGGCCGACCGGCGGTTTTGGGCGGGACCGCGGGAACCGGGGCCCCGCCGCCGACGGGCGCCGGCGGCCGCGCGGGTTCAGGGCCGCGCACGGGCGTCGCCGCGGCGACCGGTCGAAAATACTCCAGTAGATCGAGCGCTTCGACCGTTGCGCTGGTCGTCAGCGCATCGATCCGGTTTCGGCACCAGCCAAAAAATCCGATTCCCAGAATCGCCAGCGCCAAGCCCAGCAGCGTGTTGACGAGGGCCTTGCTGATGCCGCCGGCGAGGTCTCCGGCGCCGGCCGCGCCGCCGCCGGCGCCAAGGCTGCCAAAGGCCTCAATCATGCCCCAGACCGTGCCGAGCAGCCCCAGCAGCGGCCCCAGATTTCCGATGATGTTGAGGTTCTCCGCCTTGCGGAACATCCGCCCGGACAACTCGTGGCTCTTTTCGAGCGCCGCCTCATGCATCGCGTCGAAGCCGTGCCGGCCATGCTGCAGCGCGGCGGTCATGATGCCGGCGAAGTACGTCGAGCTGCGCCGCAGCATGTCGAGGCAATCCTTGAACGCACGGGCCTCGATCAGCTCTTTCGCCCGGCGGATCTGATCCGGCGGGGCGATGTTGACGCCGCGCACCGCGATGAAGTGTTCGACGATCAGCGCGATCACGACGACCGACCCGAGCAAAATGAAATAGGTGGGGATCTCGACGCCGTCGAGCATGATCTTGAGAAGCGACTGTTTCTCGGCGGCCGCCGCCAGCGCGCCGCAGAAACCCGCCGTCGTCAGTGCCGCCCATCGCGGAGAGGTCCGCTGCCGTTTCAACGGACTGCCGCTGGAAAACCAACCTCTGCTCATCATGCTTGCATTGAACCACGAATCGGCGGGGCTGACAAAGCAATCGGCGGAAAAACGGCTAGCGCCTGCTGAAATCACGCCGACCCGTGCGCCGCCGCGAGGGCGACGCACGGGCCGGTTTCCGGCGCTCACAGCTCTGGCTAGCTGCGTACCAGTCGATCGATGAACGATTCGATGTCGTCGAAATCGACCACGCCGTCCTCGTTCGTATCCGCATTGTCGTAGTTGCAATCCGGATACTGTCGATAGAACTCCTCGCGGCTGACGAGCGCCGCGATGAAGCCGTTGATGTCGTTAAAATCAACACGCCCGTCGCAGTTCATGTCGCCCAGGTCGCGCGGCGGCGTGACGATCATGGATGTGATGTGGATCGGCCCGACGCCGGCGGCGCTCAACTCCAGCCGCTCAAGCGACTCGAAGTGCCGCAGCGGGTTGAGCGCGATCAGTCGCAGCTCATCGCCGACGACCTGCTGTCCGTCGCTCAGCCGGATCAGCGTCGGAGCGCGCCAGCGCAGTGTCTGATCGACGGCGATGTCGAAGTGTCCGAACTGCACGCTGCTCGGCCACACGTCGAACGTGCCGATGATTCCGCCTGGCAGCACCGCCCGCGTGACCAGCGCACCGTTGTCATAGATGACCGCTTGCAGCGTCTCGCTGCCGACGGGCGCCATGACCGAGGTCAACTGCAACTGGACCAGTTCGATCTCGATCTGGAGATGTCCGAGGTCTTCTCCGAGGTCGCGGTCGAGCGTGCCGACGCCGCCGGCGCGGAACCAGTACGGAGTTCCCAAGAAGGGTTCGCTGCCGGGATAGAAGAACTCGACGCGGAGCGCCTCGAGCGGCTCAAAGTCGAGGTCGACGCCGTCGTCACCGCTATCGGTGATCGGGCTGACGAGCACGCCGCTGTCGCAGGTGAAGAGCTGCGCCGCGCCCTGCGCCGAAAGGTCAAGCATGCGGCCGGTGGATTGCGTGACCGTTGCGAATGGCTGGGCCGGGCAATCCACGAGGTCGAGCGTTGCCAGCCGGCTCGTGGTCGTGCCAACGTCATTCGTGACGCGCACGTAGTAGACGCCGGCGTCTTGCGGCTGCACGTCGCTGAGCGTCAGAACCGGGCCGCTAGCTCCCTCGATCCGCTCATCCGCGTAATACCATTCGAATGTGAAGGGCGGCAATCCGCTCGGCTCGACCGCCCACTCCGCCGCTCCGCCGCGCGGCACGATCAGATCGGGCAGCGATGCTTCCGGCAGAAGCGGCTCACCCAGCACGCCGCGCACGTGATCGACCAGGAATTCGCCGATGGCGAAGGGCGCCGGGGATTGAATTTGAACAAATCTCAACTGCTGTCCCGGTCCGGCTGTCAGTACGTATCCGACGGCGCCATCTTCGGCGGATGCAGTTTGAACGAGCGGCGGACGTCCATTCACACTAACCGAGATCGGGTGCGTGCCGAATTGCGGCTGGGCATAGAAGATGAACGCGCCGATCCCTTCGGGCAATATGAAGTCGAGCTGCGTGGATGTGCCCGGGAGCACGTAGACATCGCCGAAATAGCCGTGGCTCCAACCCGGCCAGCCCTGATCAACACGTTGATGAAAGAGCGGGCGGCTAAATTGGACGACACCGCCGAGCGGGCTTGAAACGCCTGATACCAACTGCCCAATCGGACGTCCGTCAGGGTTGAAGGAGCGCGGGACATAGCTGCCTTGCGAGCCGGGAGGCGATTGTGTGCCGCGCGGCTGCTCGCCTTGGCGCGGCTTCGGGCAAGGCCCTCCGGGGTTCCCCGGCGTTCCGGCGTTGCCTTGAATTGTCCCACCTTCGAGACCAGGGTTCCCTTTTCGCCCGGCGGGTGTTCCTGCGCCGGCATCGCCCGCTTCACCCTTTACGCCTTTCGACACAGTCCCTTTTCCGCCCGCGTCGCCTTTGGCTCCCGGCGGCTCGCCATTGCCGCCGTTGTTGCCATTGCCGCCGACTGCGCCGATGGCATCTCCGCCGGTTCCGCCATTGCCGCCGGTTCCGCCGGGAACCTGAACGCCGGTTCCACCCGTTCCTCCTTTGCCGCCTTTACCGCCGCGGGCTTGGCCGGGTGTTCCGCCGTTTCCGCCTTTTCCGCCGCGCCCCGGAGGGCTGCAGCATTGTCCGCCCGCCCCGCCATTGCTGGCATCGCCGGCTGTAGCTTTGCCGCCGCGCCCGCCTGGGCCGCCATTGCCCGGTGCCTGACCGGCGACGGGGCTGTTTCCGCCAGCTCCGCCTTCTCCGCCTTGGCCGCCTGCAACATTGACGGAGTTACGACCATTCTGACCATTTTGACAGGCGCCTCCAGCAACGCCGTCAATGATCTCATGTGGTGCGGCGACTTCGGCCGCGTCGCCGCCTGTGCCACCAACCGCACCCGGCGCTCCGCCCGTGCCCGGATTGCCGCCGCCACCTTCGATGTCACCGTCGCCGACGTCGCGCATCCGACCGCCGCCGCGATGTTCGAGTTCGTACGCCAGGGCCGCCAATTCCGGGGCCTGTTCGGCGAGTTCGGCGGTCAGCGCGAGCCGATCTTCGCCAGGGTTGATGACGATGACCGCGCCACCGTCGCCGCCGGGGGCGCCTGCTTGGCCCGGCAGTCCCGCGCCGCCTTTACCGCCGTCACCGCCGACGAACGTCGGCACGAACTCGCGCTCTTTGGCCAGGGCATAGCCGTTGACGATGATCGCGCCGCCGCGACCGCCGGGTTGTTGGAGATTTCCCGCCCCGCCGGCGCCGGCGTAGACATTGTTGGCGGCCAGGACAACCGGGGCATCGAGGATGATGTCGCCGCCGTTGCCGCCGGCATTGTTGCGGGTGTGCCCCGGCGACAAAGCCATCATGGCGGCGTCTCCAGGGACCGCCGCGGCGCCATTGCCGCCCACGACTTCACCATTGATTTCGATCACGCCGGCGGCGCGCAGAATAATGCGAGGGGCGTGCGGGGAGGGCTGCTGACCGCTGTTGTCGGCGCCGCGCACCAACCCATCGATGACGATGTTTCCGGCGCTTTCGATCGTCAGGTTGCCCGTGGCCACCAGGGCGGCCTGCGGGGGTACATAGAGCGAGTTGACGGCGATCACCCCCGAGACGGAGGTATTGCCCTCCACACGCCAATCCGCTCCACCGGCGTACAGCGCGGCGGCGGAGATCAAGACACTGGATAGTTGCATGAACTTGAGCATGAGCTTTCTCCACGTTGCGCGGCGTAGACGACCGCCGAGCGTCTCAGGACCATCCTGTCGGCCTCGGCGTCTGCCACAAGAGATAAGCCGACAATTCGACCGAAAACCGGCGCGGCCGGGATGAATATCACGCAGAAACTGGATTGAATGCTTCAGATCAGGCCCGGCTTGCGCGCGAGCGGCCGGATCAGCCGCAGTGCCCGACGGTCGCCCCGCCCGCTCGATCGCGCGGTCAAACCCCATGCCGCGCAGCACCCCATCCTGTCGTAGAATGAGCGATATGGCTGCGAAAACCAAGAAGGCCGGCTCGGTCTCTCTGCCGCTTGCGCCGGGTGCGGCGCGCGGCGGTTGCGGCACGCTTCGTCCCTCGCGGATGGGACGGTGGCGAGCCGCCGTGCTGATCGGCGTGCACGTCCTCATCGCGATTCATATCGCGCATTGGCTGACCGCGGGCACAACGCTGACGCCGCTGGAGCCGAGCGAGTCGATTCAGACCTTGCGCGACGGGCTGGTCAATGCGGGTTTCGTTCTGTTTTCGCTGGCGATTCTCAGCACATTGCTCCTCGGACGGTTCTTCTGCGGGTGGGCCTGCCACCTGGTCGCGCTGCAGGATTTGTGCACGTGGCTGCTGGCGAAGATCGGACTGCGGCCCAAGCCGTTCCGCTCGCGGCTGTTGATCCTCGTGCCGCTGGGGGCGGCGATCTACATGTTCATCTGGCCGGTCGCGGGCCGCTGGCTGTTGCCGGGCATCACGCGCTGGATTGATCGGACCGTCTACGGCATCACGACGCTGCCCGACGTCGCCTATGTCGTGCCCGCGCCGATCTACGCCGCTCATTTCTTGACGGATGATTTCTGGACGACCTTCCCCGGCTGGACGATCGGCACACTGACGTTCGTGACGTGCGGCTTCGTGATTGTGTACTTGCTCGGTAATAAGGGATTTTGCACCTATGCGTGCCCCTATGGCGGCTTCTTCGGGCCGGCCGATCTGATCACGCCGGGCAAGATCAAAGTGACGGATGACTGCGACGGTTGCGGCCACTGCACCGCGACCTGCACGAGCAACGTACGCGTGCATGAAGAGGTGCGCGACTTCAAGATGGTCGTTGATCCCGGCTGCATGAAGTGCCTCGACTGCGTCAGTGTCTGCCCCAAGGACGCGCTCTATTTCGGCATGGGCCGGCCGAGCCTGTTCGTCAAAGCGCCGACGTTCAAGCGCCTGCCGCGCCGGTTTGACTATTCCTGGGGGGACGAACTGCTGATGGCGGCGATCTTCGCGGTCGCGCTGTTCGCCTTCTGGGGGCCGATTCCGTTTCTGTTTTCGCTGGGCTGCGCCGTGATGTGCGCGTTTCTGTTCATGCAAACATTCCGGCTCATCCGCCGATCGGAGCTGCGCCTGCACAACTTCGTGCTGCGGCGGCGCAGCGCGCTGACAGCGGCGGGCTGGGTGTTTGTGGCGTTGATGCTGGGGCTGGGGGCGCTCGTGGGCAACCTGGCGCTCGTGCAGGGCCGCCTGACCTTCGCGCAGCTCGCACTGGGCAACGCCGAGCGGCTGCAAGCGGCCAATGCCGGCAAGGAGACGGAGGAAATTCGCGCGCTGACCGAGTTGGGATTGCGGCGGTTGCAGGCGGCGCGGGCCGGCTCGTTCTTTCCGCTGGCGCCGCTGGAAATGCGAATCGGCTATCTCGAAAGCTATTTCGGCCGGCATGAGAGCGCGCGGCGCCATCTGACGCGCGCGCTCGAACTGGCGCCGCGGTTTGCGCACGCGCGCTATGAGTACAGCAAATTGCTCGCGCTGAGCGGCGATCTCGACACCGCGATCCAGGAGCTCTTCACGGTGATGCGCGACGGACCGGATCTCGAAGCGGCCCGGCGCGACCTGCTCACCGTCCTGGTGAATCAAAACCGTCTGGCCGAGGCCCGCGCCATGCTCGAGGATCATCTGCACCGCCGACCCAATTCGCCGGCCGCGCGCCTGCAATTGGCCAGCTTGTTGCGGCAGGAGGGCAACGTCGAGGCGGCGGAGCGGCAACTGCGCATCAGCCTGCGGCAGCGCCCGAACTCGGCCGACGCCTACTTGCAACTGGCCCTGACGCTCTTTCAAGCGCAGCGCGGCGACGAGGCGCTGACGGCGGCCCGCCGCGCGGCGGAACTGGCCCCCACGGCGCCGGTAGTGCGGCAGGTATTGGCGGAATTGGAACAGGCCGTGCAAGCGGCGAAGGGCGCAGCGCCGACCACACCGGCGCCCGCGCCGTCGAATTCAGACGCTCCGCCGAAGCGGTGAGAACGTAAGCGTCTTGTCACGCCTTCGCGATGCGTCGGGAGTTGGGTACGTCGGAGCGTTGCGCGATGTCGCCATTTCGGATACGCTGAAAAGCGTGACTCAGAGCGACGATATCGGTCGCGGCGAAAACTCGGAAGGCGGTCGTGCGCCGGAAGCGCCGCGCGCCGCTGCATCCGCGCCGCCTGCCCGCACCCGCTTGCCATCGGCTGAAAATCCCACGCCGACGGACGCGGATGCAGCCCGTGCCCATGGCGCGTCGATCGTCGACGGCAGCGCCACGTTGACCGCCGACGCCGCCGGCATGCTCTGGGAACTCTTCATCTGCCCGGAGTGCGCCTATCCGCTGCGCGGCATTGCGAGCGAGCGCTGCCCGGAGTGCGGACATGAGATCGGCCCGCTGCGCCGCGGCGAGGCGCTGCTCCCGTGGACAAAGCGGCGCGAGCGGGGCGCGTGGCGCGCCTATTGGCAGACCGTCGGGTTCGTGACGCGGCGGCCGCGCGCGTTCGCATCGGAGATCGCCCGCCCCGTAGACCTGCCGGCGGCGCGCGCGTTCGTGCGCGCCACGCTCGGCATGATTCTGCTGGGTTGGGGGCTTGTTCTCGCCGCGAACCTGATCGTACAGCCGCAGGCGTTCATCGGCGGATTGATCTGGCTGGGGCTGCCGCTGGTGATCGGCATCGCGCTCGGCTTCGTATGCTGGCAGTGGTGGTGCTTGACGCTCGTGCCGATCGCGTTTCGATTCGGCCGGTTGTCGCCGGTGCTTGAGGCGCGCACGTTTGTGCTGGCGCTCTATCTGGTCGCGCCGTGGGGATACTGCCCGCTCGTCGCCTTGTTCGGCATCTTGACGGAAATCACTATTCGTTACTTTGCATTCAAACCTTCTTTAGTCCGCAAAGATGAATTCATCCCGCTCGGTATCGGCGTACTATTCTTTTCCGCGCTGCTTGGATTCATCTGGTGGCTGAGGTTGATCGGTTTCGCCATTCGGCGCGTGCCGGGGATCGGCGCGCTGCTCGCGGTCGCGATCGGCTTGCCGGCGGCGTGGTTACTCGCCGCCATCGTCCTGATCGGCGGCAGCGCTCTCGTCCTCCTCACCGGCATGCTCGCCTGGGAGAGCCTCAGCCGGCTGCGATGAGCTGCCCGCCCGCGCTGGCGCGGCGGCGGGCTGTCGCGCGGCTTGCCGCTTCAGGTGCTCATTTCGTGCGCGAATCTCGTGTCCACGCCAGTGCGGATTCCCGTCAAGATAAAGCACCTGTTCGTACCTGTCGGCATCGGACTGGGCGAGCGTGCCCGTCGTGTCGACCCGATCCATGCCGATGCTGTAAAGAACCGGGCATTGACCCAGGAGGTAATAGCCGATCGGTCGCGGCGGATTGCTGAAAGGGTCAATGGGAACGGTCGGCAGATAGGCGGGCGCCAGCTCGGTGAGGTCATAGGGCCGGCGGCCGAAATCGAGTTCGAAGAGGCGAATTGCCAGCGCCGTCGCGGCGAGGCGCTGCGAAGCGATCGCCCGGTACATGATTCGCAGTGTATTCTGATATTGCGATGAATGCTCGGCAAAATCACCGATCAGGTACGCCGTAAGGCTGGGGTGCTCTCCAGGTGAACGAGGCTCGATCTCGTATGAGAGTATCGGCTTCGAATCATTTGCCGTCTCAATGAGGCGATCCGGCGCGGACTGCGGCGAAATCTCGACCATCCATGCGGTTGCGGTGCGGATGGTCTGGACTGCGTGCTGCCAGTTGCTCGGTCGGCTGAGCGCCCCGAGATCGGCTAATGGGGCGTTATAGAACGTGCCGTATGTGTTCCGAATGCTGAGCCGGCCCTCGCCCACGGCGGTCCAGATGTCGAGCGTGAGCATGCGTTCAAACTGCAGGCCGCGGGCAAACCCTGTCACGATGCGTTGATCATCCAGCAACATCGCGATCAACGCGCGGATGCGCGATTCTTCTGCCAAGCGGTGCGCGGGATAGGCCGCATGGCGGGCGGACTCGGGGGTGAGGTGGAGATGCGGCGCGCTCCGCTCGATGGCCGAGATGGCGAGTTGGCCGATCGATACCCCCACGAGCGCGTCAATCATCGCCGCGTGCTGTTCATGCAAGGATGCACTGATTGCCATCAGATCGTGGATTCGCTCGATGCATTCGTGCTGATCGCCGCGCACCAGGTCGGCCCATGCGGCGGCGGCCAGCATCTTCGCGATTTGTCGCAATCCAGAGAGGTGGGTGAACTGCAGGGTCGAAATCACCGGCGATTTCAGATTGACATGGACGGAAAATTGCCGCATCGCTCGGGCCTCTCGGGCCAAGGCCAGCGGCGCGCGAACGGATTTGAAAAAGGCGTCAATCTCAGCGCTATCGGGCGACAACGCGGCCCATTCGTCCGCCAAGAGTAAATCGACCGGGTTTGGATCAGGTCTGGTTACATATGTGAGCATGCCCGCGGCCTTTGAATAGAGCATGGCCGCATTTTCCTCGTCCGCCACATCGGGCCGGCGGAAATCCTCAACCAGAATCGGCTCGCCGCGCGCACGGATCTCAGCGACCAGCCGGTCCAGCTCGCTCTTCGTGATGCGCTCCCACGTCAGCCAGATTCCCGCGGTCAGCAGCAACTGCAGCGCAGCGATGCCCAGCAACAACCACAGCCACCGCCAGCGCGGCGGCAGGGTGTAATCGGCGAGAAACCGGGGCTGTGAGGTCATGGGCAAGTCTCTGCGGGTCGCTCGGCGAGCGCTGCTGTCGCCCTATAGCTTTGTTCTGCGACTGCGGCTCCGTGACAGGCGACAGCGCCATCTGAAAGCGCTTCAGGAAACAATACCACCGCACGGTTGAAAAGTACGTGATCTTTCCATGAATATCGCCGAAGCATTCGGTATGGAGATGGTACGGTTGCCGCCGCCAACCTGTCGATTGGAACGGTGTCGAGCCGTAGCGCGCCGCGCAAGCGGCTCGGTGCATTGCGGTTGCGCTACGCGTGATCTTCTATGGCCGCGCCGCCGCCGCCCGCCCGCGCGGGCGCACGCGGGTTGATCCATTCCGGGCGCGCTCGACTGCACTTGACTTTCGATTGCCCGGCACTTTGGGTGAGCTATCCTTGTAATTGATGGCGTGCGCGCCGCGGTCGTAGCATCGCGACGGCGCCGGCACCAAGAGGTGTCGCCATGAAAGTCATTCATCACACCGCGTTCAGCGTCCTGCTGGATTCGCTCCGAGCTGCCCGGTATCGGCTCATCGGTCCTACTCTCCGCGATCAAGCGATCGTCTATGACGACATTCGCGGCCCGTCGGACCTGCCGATCGGCTGGACTGATGAGCAGCAGCCGGGTCGCTATCGACTGCGACGCCGCGCCGACGAGGCTTTCTTCGGCTACGTTGTCGGTCCGACATCGTGGAAGCGCTGGCTCTTTCCGCCGCGCGAGCGGCTGATCTCGCTGCGCATCGCCGGGTCGCCGACGGAGTCTGATCCGCATCCGCAGCCGACGATCGCACCGGAGCCGATAGCGCACGAACGGCTGGCGTTCATCGGCGTGCGCCCGTGCGAGCTGCGCGCGATCGAAATCCAGGATCGCGTATTCCTGAAAGGGCCTTATGTCGATCAGCGCTACCGCGCGCGGCGCGAGCAGGTCTTCATCATCGCGGTGAACTGCAATGAGCCGGCGGCGACGTGTTTCTGCACTTCGCAGCAAGCGGGGCCGCGCGCGGTGCGCGGCTATGACCTGGCGCTGACCGAACTCATCGACGGTCCACAGCACGATTTCCTGATCGAAGCTGACAGCGATCGCGGCGAGGAGCTGCTCGATGATCTGCCGGGCCGCGCGGCGACACCGGCCGATCGCGCGCTCGCCACACAACTGGCGGAGCGCGCCGCCGCCCGCATTTCGCGAAGGCTGGACAACGAGCAGATTCGTAACGTGCTCTATCGCAATCTCGAGCATACGGCGTGGGAGGCTGTCGCGGCCCGCTGCCTGGCGTGCGCCAATTGCACGCAGGTCTGTCCCACGTGCTTTTGTTCGACCATCGATGACGCAACCAGCCTGGACGGCGCCGCCGCCGAGCGTTGGCGGCAGTGGGATTCGTGTTTCAACGCTGATTTTTCTTACATCGTCGGCGGCCCGATCCGCGGCTCCGTGCGGGCGCGCTATCGCCAGTGGCTCACGCACAAGCTCGCCGGCTGGCATGATCAGTTTGGCGAGAGCGGTTGCGTGGGTTGCGGGCGCTGCATCACCTGGTGCCCGGTGGGCATCGACATCACCGAGGAAGCGGCGCGGATTCGCGCGGCCGATGGTTTGACCGCGCGCGGCGCTGCCGCCGTGGAGGCCGTCCCATGCACGACGCCTGTATCACCTTAATCCGTCAATGCGGATCGTTTCGTTCGCTGGCGGAACATCAGATTGATCGTCTCTGCCGCGCCTCGTCCGAAACGCGCTTCGAGCCGCGCGAAATCATCGTGCGGGCCGGCGATGCCGCCGACGAGTTCTATCTCCTGCGGTCGGGCCGCGCCGCGGTTGAAGTCTTCACCCACGATCGCGGCCCGATCACGATTCAAACCGTCGCCGCCGGCGACATTCTCGGCTGGTCGTGGCTGGTCGAGCCGTTCCGCTGGCATTTCGACGCGCAGGCGACCGAACGCACCGAGGCCATCGCCTTTGACGCGCGGCAAATTCGGGCGGCCTGCCGAACCGAGCCGGAGTTCGGCCTGTCGCTCTTGGGCTGCTTTGTCCCGCTGATCGTCGCCCGGCTGCAAGCGACGCAGTTGCAACTGCTGGATGTGTACCATGCTCCAGCTTGAGGCTGACATCGGGCCTGCCGCCGTCGATGCGCTCACGCCGACGTGGTTCCAAGTCGTGCGCACCTGCCGCGAGACCAGCAACACTTTCACGCTCGACCTGGAACGCGACGGGCGCGGGCTGGATTTCATTCCCGGGCAGTTCACGATGCTGTATGTCTTCGGCGTCGGCGAGATTCCGATCTCCATCAGCGGCGACCCGCACCGCAGCGACCTGCTCGTCCACACCATTCGTGAAGCCGGCAGCATCAGCAAGGCTATCGGCCTGCTGCGCCGCGGCGCGGCCCTGGGCGTGCGCGGCCCGTATGGCACGGGCTGGCCGATGGCCGAGGCCCGCGGACGCGACGTGCTGATTCTCGCCGGCGGCATCGGCTTGGCGCCATTGCGCCCGGTGATCTATGAGATGCTGCGCCAGCGCGACGACTTCGGGCGCGTCATCATCCTCTACGGGGCGCGCACGCCCGACGACCTGCTCTACCGCGATCAGATACGCGAATGGCGCGCCCGGCTCGACATCGAGCTGGGCGTCACCGTTGATCGCGGCGGCGGACGCTGGCGCGGCAATGTCGGCGTCGTGACGTCGCTCGTCGGGGCCGCGCGTTTCGACGCCCCAAACGCCATTGCCATGATCTGCGGACCGGAAATCATGATGGATTTCGGCGTGCGCGCGCTCCTGGAGAACGGCCTGACGCCGCGGCAGATTTATCTCTCGATGGAGCGCAACATGAAGTGCGCCGTCGGCTATTGCGGCCATTGTCAGTATGCCGGCAGCTTTGTCTGCAAGGATGGCCCGGTCTATCGCTACGACCGCGTCGCCGCGCACTTTCACCAGCGGGAGGTGTGAGATGAGCCCGCGTTCACGTCCCAGCCTGGCCGTCTGGAAGTTCGCCTCATGTGACGGCTGTCAGCTCAGTCTGCTCGATTGCGAGGATGAGTTGCTCGCGATCGCCGACGCCGTCCAGATCGCGTACTTCCCCGAGGGCACCAGCACGGTCGTGCCCGGCCCGTACGATGTTTCGCTGGTCGAAGGCTCAATCACGACGGCGCATGACGCCGAGCGCATCAAGCAGGTGCGGCAACAATCGCGCAAGCTCGTGACGATCGGCGCGTGCGCGACCGCGGGCGGCATTCAGGCCCTGCGCAACTTCGCCGACGTGGCCGAGTTCACGCGGCTGGTCTATGCCCGGCCTGATTACATCGAGACGCTGGCCACGTCGACCCCGATCGCCGCACACGTGCCGGTGGATTTCGAGCTGCGCGGCTGCCCGATCGACAAGGGTCAACTTGTTGAGTTGCTCAGCGCGCTGTTGAACAACCGCCGGCCCAATCTACCGACATACAGCGTCTGTGAAGAGTGCAAGCGCTCCGGCGCGACGTGTGTCATGGTCGCCCACGGGACGCCTTGCCTCGGGCCGATTACGCAGGCGGGCTGCGGCGCGCTCTGCCCCCGTCACTTGCGCGGGTGCTACGGCTGCTTCGGACCGAAGGAATCGCCCAATGCCGCGTCGCTGAGCGACTGGTGGAAGAGCCAGTTGCGCGTGAACGGCCCGGACGTGGTTCGCGCGCTGCGGACGTTTAACGCCGCCGCGCCGGCTTTTCGACAGGAGAGTGAGCGCCATGAGCACGCGAACAATCAAAGTTGAGCAACTGGCGCGCGTCGAGGGCGAAGGCGCGCTCGACATCCGCGTCGAAGATGGTCGACTGGTCGAGTCCCGCCTACGCATCTTTGAGCCGCCGCGCTTCTTCGAGGCGCTGCTGCGCGGGCGGCGCTACACCGAGGCGCCCGACATCACCGCGCGGATCTGCGGCATTTGCCCGGTCGCGTATCTGCTCGGCGCATCGCAGGCGATGGAGGACGTTTGCGGAGCGATCATTCCGCCGGAGATTCGCCGCTTGCGCCGGCTGATCTATTGCGGCGAATGGATCGAGAGCCACGTCCTGCACATGTACATGTTGCACGCGCCGGATTTCCTCGGTTATCCCGATGCGATCGCGCTGGCCAAGGATCAGCCGCAGCTCGTGCAGCGGGCGCTGCGCATGAAGAAAATCGGCAACGAAGTCATGCGCCTGATCGGCGGGCGCGAGATTCATCCGATCAACTTGTGCGTCGGCGGCTTCTATCGCGCGCCGGGCGTCGCCGAAGTGCGCGGCTTGCTGCCTGAGTTGCGCTGGGGGTTGGAGGCGGCGCTCGAGACCGTGCGGCTCTTGTCCGGGCTGTCGTTCCCCGAGTTTGAGCCGGACTATGAATTCATCTGTATGTCGCACCCCGATGAGTATGCGATCACCCAGGGGCGGTTGATCTCCAATCGCGGCATCGATGCGCCGCTGTCACGGTATGACGATCTGCTGGCCGAGAGCCACGAGGCGCACTCGACCGCGCTGCACTCGCGCGTGGTCGGGCGCGGCACGGCCCATCTCGGGCCGCTGGCGCGCTATAGCCTGAACTATGACCGGCTGACGCCGCTGGCGCAGCAAGCCGCGCAGGACGCCGGCCTGGGCCGCGTCTGCCGCAATCCGTTCAAGAGCATCCTGGTGCGGGGCGTCGAGACGATCTTTGCATTCGAAGAGTCGATCCGCCTGGCGGATGAGTACCAGCCGCCCGCCGTTCCGCACGTGCCGGTGACGCCGCGCGCGGGTATCGGCTATGGCAGCACCGAGGCGCCGCGCGGCATTTGCTACCATCGCTACGCGCTCGACGCTGAGGGCATCATTCAGGATGCGAAAATCGTCTCGCCGACCGCCGTCAATCAGCCGACCATCGAGCACGATCTGCGCGCCGTGATCGAGCGCAATCTCGACCTCGCGGATGACCGGCTGCAAGCGCTCTGCGAGCAGACCATCCGCAACTACGATCCATGCATCTCATGCGCGGCCCACTTTCTGCGGCTGCGCGTCGAGCGCATCTGAGAACAGGACAGGAGCGACAGCACGGGGCGTGCGGCGCCGGTTTCGAGCCGGTCTACTGGTTTCAATCTGCGCGCGAGCGCGCCGCTTCGGCTGTTACCTGCGTACAATCGACGTAGGAGTTCTTTGATGTCTCGATCCGCCGCCGATTCGTCCATCACGCTATCTGCGCCCCAGTGCGCCACCTCAGCCGACGCCGGCCCAAGCGACCCAGCGGCGCTCAAAGCAGCCGGCGAGCACGGCGGCGGTCGCTTTGGGCGCTTCGGCGGTCAGTATGTGCCCGAAGTGCTGATGGGTGCGATTCAGCAGCTCGAAGCCGAGTATGCCGCGGCCTGTCAGGATCCGCGCTTCTGGCAGGAACTCGATCACTATCTGACGCACTACGTCGGCCGGCCCAGCCCGCTCTACTTTGCCCGGCGGCTCTCCGAGCAACTCGGCGGCGCGCAGATTTATCTGAAACGCGAAGACCTCAACCATACCGGCGCCCACAAAATCAACAACACGCTCGGACAGACGCTCCTCGCCCGCCGCATGGGCAAACGCCGCATCATCGCCGAGACCGGCGCCGGCCAGCACGGTGTCGCCACCGCGACCGCGTGCGCCATGTTCGGCCTTGAGTGCGTCGTCTATATGGGGGCCGAAGACGTCCGCCGGCAGGCGCTCAACGTCTATCGCATGCGGCTGATGGGGGCGACCGTCGTGCCGGTCGAAAGCGGGCAGCGCACGCTGAAGGACGCCATCAACGAAGCGATGCGCGATTGGATGGCGAGCGTCCGCGACACGCACTACATCATCGGCAGCGTCATGGGGCCGCACCCCTTCCCGACGATCGTGCGCGACTTTCAGTCCGTGATCGGAAGGGAGTCACGCCGTCAGATGCTCGAACAGACCGGTCGATTGCCCGACGCGGTCGTCGCCTGTGTCGGCGGAGGCAGCAACGCCGCTGGCATTTTTCACCCCTTTGTCGCGGACAGCGCCGTGCAACTGATCGGCGTCGAGGCGGCAGGCGAGGGCCTGACCGGCGGACGCCACGCCGCCACGCTTGCGCAGGGCCGACCCGGCGTCTTGCATGGCATGATGACGATCGTGTTGCAGGATGACGACGGGCAGACGCTGCCCGTGCATTCGGTGTCGGCGGGGCTGGACTATCCCGGCGTCGGACCGGAGCACGCGCACTGGTTCGACACGGGCCGCGTTCGCTATGTCAGCGCCACCGACGCGGACGCGCTCGAGGCCTTTGGCCTGCTCTCGCGCATGGAGGGCATCATTCCCGCGCTCGAAACGGCTCACGCGGTGGCGCATATCGTTGCGCTCGCGCCCACGCTGCCGCGCGCGCAGACCATCGTCGTCAACCTCAGCGGCCGCGGCGACAAAGACTGCGTCGAAGTCGCCCGCGTCACAGGGGCCAAGCTGGAGGGATGAGAGGGGTAAGTGCGAATGGCGAAATAGAAAGACGGGCGACCGCCATCCCCTTATCACCTCATCACACTGTCTCGTTGCGCCCGTGAAATAGCTGACGTTCCACCTTCCCACTTTCCCACATTCTCACCCAATTGACCCCCGCCGCGCACTTCGAGACAATGCTGCACAAACGATCACCCCCTACCGGAGAATCGACCATGTCGACCGCAACGCTCGCCCCGAATAACGTGAAGCTTGGCCCCAACCGCCTGCTGATCAACGGCGAATGGCAGCCCGCCGCCAGCGGCAAGACCTTCAAGACCATCAACCCGGCAACCGAAGAGGTCATCTGCGAAGTCGCCGAGGCCGACGCGGCGGATGTCGATCGCGCGGTCACCGCCGCCCGGCGGGCTTTTGAGAGCGGCCCATGGGCGCGCATGTCGGCCAGCGACCGCGGCCGGCTGATGTACAAGCTTGCCGATCTGATCGAAGCCAACAAGCAGGAGCTGGCCGCGCTCGAGACGCTCGACAACGGCAAGCCGCTGCGCGATTCGCTCGGGGCCGACCTGCCGCTGACGATCGCGTGCTACCGCTACTACGCCGGCTGGGCCGACAAAATTCAGGGCAAGACCATCCCCGTCAACGGCCCCTACTTCTGCTATACGCGGCATGAGCCGGTCGGCGTCTGCGGACAGATCATCCCGTGGAATTTCCCGCTGCTCATGCAGGCGTGGAAGTGGGGCCCGGCGCTGGCATGCGGCTGCACCATCGTCCTGAAGCCGGCGGAGCAGACGCCGCTCTCCGCCCTGCGCGTCGCGGAGTTGGCGATGGAGGCCGGCTTCCCGCCGGGCGTGATCAACGTGCTGCCCGGCTACGGCCCGACCGCCGGCCAGGCGATCGCGCGGCACATGGATCTCGACAAGGTCGCCTTTACCGGCAGCACCGAGGTTGGTCAGCTCATCATGAAGCACGCCGCCGACACCAACCTGAAGCGCGTCACGCTCGAACTGGGCGGCAAAAGCCCCAACATCGTCTTCGCCGACACCGACATGGACGCGGCGGTCGAGGGCGCCTACTTCGGCCTGTTCTTTAATCAGGGGCAGTGCTGCTGCGCCGGCTCACGGGTCTATGTCGAGGAGCGGGCCTATGACGAATTCGTCGGCAAGATCGTCGCGAAGGCCAAGGGCCGGCGCGTCGGCGACCCCTTCGCCAAAGAGACGCAGCAAGGCCCTCAGGTTGATAAGGAGCAGTTCCACAAAGTCATGGGCTACATCGACGCCGGCAAGCAGGAAGGCGCGGAGTTGCTCTGCGGCGGCGGTCGCGTCGGGCAGCGCGGCTATTTCATCGAGCCGACCGTCTTCGCGAATGTGAACGAAGAGATGAAGATCGGCAAAGAGGAAATCTTCGGCCCGGTCATGTCGATCATCCGATTCAAGACGCTCGACGAAGTCGTGCAGCGCGCGAATCGCAACATGTACGGCCTCGCCGCGGCGGTCTGGACGAAGGACATCACCAAGGCCCACGCCGTCGCCGCCGCCGTTAGGGCGGGCACGGTGTGGGTGAACTGCTACGACGTCTTCGACGCCGCCGCCCCGTTCGGCGGGTTCAAGCAAAGCGGCATCGGTCGCGAGCTGGGCGAATACGGCCTGGCGGCGTATACCGAGGTGAAGACGGTGACGGTGCGGATGTAGGCAAAGGCTTGAATCTGGAGAATGGAGATCGCTCCTCATCCGAGAGATCGAGCATTCCTGTCATGGGCCAATGCCGGGCGCCACGCAACGCAGTGTGACATTCCGACGCCATTTGCCGGTGCCATGCCGACGGCTTTCTCGTCGGCATGCGCTTCCAACCGTGCGATCACGCCACCGGAACAACGAGTGGCGGAAGCAGAAGAAGGGCCACAAATCGTGCATCATTGTGGATATTCTCTCGTGAGAAGCAACTCATTTCGGCGCGTATCGCCCCACGGCCCGCTTGGACTCATTCCCACGCCCGGCCGGCGGGCAAAGACATGCCGACGCAAAAGAAGTCGGTAGTGCCCCGGCCGCCTGTGCGACTCCTTCATCCGGACGACTCTTTCAGCGAAGACAGACTGACGATTGCGTCGAGTTCGGGCCGGGATGGCTGACGAAGTGAGTAAGATGCCGAAGGTGGGAATCGAACCCACACGCCCTCGCGGGCACGGGATTTTGAATCCCGCGCGTCTGCCAGTTCCGCCACTTCGGCGCTTCTCGCTCGGGCGCGCCACGAACGCCACGCCCGCGCAAGTCGTCATTCGCAAATTCTGATCCGTCGGGGCGGGCCGCGTCAACCGCGTTTCAGGCCCACCGTTTCGCTTTTCTTTGCGTCGAAGGCTCCGCCGCTCAGCCCCGCCGCCTCCAGAACGGCGTGTAGACCGCTCACATCTCGCTCATCAAACGCCCCGATTTCAAAGCTGTCGAGATCGAGCACGCCCCAACAGGCTCCGTCGGCGGAAAGACAGGGCAGCACCACTTCCGACTGGTCCCGCGGGTCGCACGCGACATAATTCTCGCCAAGGTCTTTCACGTCGCGCACAACCAGCGGGCGGCGACTGCGAAAGCATTGACCGCAGGCGCCGTGCAAGCCGATCGGCGAGCAGGCCGGCTTGTCGCGGCGCGGGCCGAGAACCAGTTCATTAACGCCGGCGTGCAGATAGAAGCCGACCCAGGAGACGCCGGTCGGGTGCAGCGCGTCCCAGAGAGCATCGACCACCCGCGTCATGCGCGTCTGGTGATCGAGGCCGGACATGTGGCCGAGCGCGGTGATGATTAAGTCATAGTTTCGTAGGGGCATCGAGGGCCTGCAAGGCAATCATCCGGATGGCTTGGATCGGGTCGGAGACCCGGTGAAACAGGTCACCGGTCGGAGACCGGCGCCACACTACCGTGCATGCACGTCACCGGCAGGAGTCCGGTGCACACCGGGCTGGCTAACCTGACCGAGTCGAAGACTCGGTCAAACATGTCACTGGGCAGAGACCGGCGCAACACAACCGGGCATACTTGCCGCCAGTCACAGACCGGCGCCGCACACTACAACTCAAATGGCGTAAACGGCAGACCGAAGGCCTCCGCCACCGGCTGATTCGTGACCTTGCCGGCGGCGAGGTTGACGCCTTCGGCGAGGCCCTTGTCCGCGGCGCAGGCCTTCTTGTAGCCCATGTTCGCCAGCTTCAGCAGGTATGGGATCGTGGCATTGGTCAGGGCGAACGTGCTCGTGCGCCCGACGGCGCCCGGCATATTTGCGACGCAGTAATGCACGATGCCGTCGATCACGTAGATCGGGTCGGAGTGCGTCGTCGGCCGCGTCGTCTCGCAACAGCCGCCCTGATCGACGCCGACGTCGACGATCACCGCGCCCGGCTTCATCAGCTTGAGATATTCCTTCGGCACGAGCGTCGGGCAACGCGCTCCGGGAATTAGCACCGCGCCGATCACGAGGTCGGCCTCCGCCAGGTGCCGGCGAATCGCCTCCGCCGTGCTGTAAACCGTGATGACGTTGGCCGGCATCACGTCGTCGAGATAGCGGAGCTGGTAGAGATTGATATCCATCACGATCGTGCGGGCGCCCAGGCCCGCCGCGACTTTGGCGGCGGAGGTGCCGACAATGCCGCCGCCGATGACCATGACATTCGCCGGCTCGACGCCTGGCACGCCGCCGAGCAGGATGCCGCGGCCCTCCATCGGCTTCTCGAGAAATTTCGCGCCTTCCTGAATGCTCATTTTGCCGGCGACTTCGCTCATCGGCGCGAGCAGCGGCAGCCGCCCGGCCTGATCGACGATCGTCTCATAGGCGATGCAGATCGCGCCGGAATCGCGACAGCCCTCCGTCAGTTCGCGGCTGGCGGCGAAGTGGAAGTACGTGAAGACCACCTGCCCGGAGCGCATCATCTTGATCTCGCTCGACAGCGGCTCCTTCACCTTGCAGATCAGCTCCGCCCGGCTCCAGACCTCCGCGGCGGTCTCGACGATCTGCGCCCCGAGCGACTTGTAATCGTCATCGGGAATGCCCGACCCGACGCCCGCGCCACGCTCAACGAGCACCATGTGGCCGCTGCGGCGAAGCTGCTCGACGCCGGCCGGCGTCACCGCGACGCGATATTCGTCGGACTTAATTTCCTTGGGGACGCCAATCATCATGCTCGTATGCTCCTGCTGGGTCGCGCGCTGCTTCCGGGTCGCACGGGTTAGCAATAATCATGGGGTAAGCTTCGATCACGGGCAAGCCTCGATCACGGAGAAGCTTCAATTTTGGAGAAACGTTGATCAAGCGTACGTTTCGATCATGCAGGCGCGTGTCGTCCGCCGCGGATGTTGTTGCGCCCGCGCGCCGCCCGCGGCGCTTGATCGGAGCGCCGCGCAGGACTGCCATGTCATCGTCGCGCCGGCGATCGGATCGATCTTTACGCACCACGCTCGGCTATCCGTGACATTTTCAGAGTAAGCGGCCCATCCGCGATTGGCAAGCATAAGCGTCACGGACCCGGTTTTCAGGGGCGGCGCTGCGTTGATGGATATGCCCGTTGATATCAGCCGCGTGAAAATGTTGCGGCCGGATGGCAGTGTGCGGCTTTCGCGCTACCGCACGTCGCGGTGGTAGAAGATCTCTTCGCGAGCCATGCCCGATGGGGATCGATGTCCACGCGTCGGATCGCGATGGGGCGAGCGCGCGGTTCTGGGCAGGAATTCGGGGTGTTCCAATCCCGATCGGCCACGCGGATTTGTGGAAGGCGAGCACCATGGTCGAAGACGCCGTGCGCCGCGCGGCGGCATGCGCGGAAGTCGATACGAATGTGATCAGCGCCGCCCTGTTTGAACCGATCGGTAAGTTGGCGCAGGTTGAGGCTGAGCGGCGCGTGTGGATGGTGCGCGACGCGCGATTGGCGCGGGGGAGCGCCTATGCTCGCCGGCGTACCCATCCGGGCTTGCCCGGCGCGCTCGCCGCATCAGACCGTGCCGGCCGGCTCCAGCGGAGGCCCGACCCGCCGGGCTGCCGAAGGCTCATCAGCTACTGCGGAATCGGGGGCTGAAACTTTTTCTGACGAGGTAATAAATTGTCTTGTCTGCCTAACCGTCCGCTGTCATATTGACAGCGCCTAACAAAACGCAGGGGTGGGACAGGCATCCTGCCTGTCCGAGCAGGCTGGAAGCCTGCTCCACCCGGAATTCCTAGGCGTTCTAAGACGTAGGATGCGGGTGCTCGTCACGCGTGCCCAGGCCGGCGATCGTTTCCATGAGGTGGATGATGCTGAGACAAGTGGCGTTCGCGGTGGCGATGCTGATGGTCGCGTCAGAGGCGTCGGCGGGTTTGGTGGGCGTGATCGGCGATGATTGGTTCCCGCCGGCTTCGCTTGGACCTTATTCGCTGACTGAGTTCCCCGCTGACTCGCGGCCCACGTTCCAATTTTTTTGACGATGTCCCCGGCCCATTCGGCAGCATCGGGCTCGATCCCCCATTGCGGCACAACCGGCTTGAGGCGGGCGGTGGAGGCGGATGGTTGGGTTGGAGCCACGGGTTTCAGGGCAGCGTCTATGTGAAGTTAGACAACCCTAGATATCCAGCGGACTTGTCGATTGACCTGACCGATGCGGGCATGCCGGACGAAAACGGCGTAGGAGCATTCCGCTTTGCCCTCTCACCGGCGATTGATGGGTATATAGCCCGGATCGTCGCCGAATCAAGCGATGGTGAAGAAGTTATGCTGGAGCAACCAATTCAAGGTCCTCGCAACGCAAGGTGGTTTGGTTTCTATGCTAAAGATGGTGCCAGCATTACGAACGTGCGCGTCGTCAATATTAGTTACCCCTTTTACGCACTTGGCGAGTTCGCCGTCGCGCGAGTGCCGGAGCCGGTATCCGCGGCTGTGGGGCTGATCGTCTTAGTGCGGCCAATTCGTCGTCGTGAAAATTTGACTGTATGACGTGTAAAGAGTTAGCTATTACTTCGGTCACTGTTCATTGGATATTCGAAGACGCGTGGGTGCGGGAAATAGCTCGATAGAGCCAAACGATAATGCTCAAGATAAAGCAGACGGAGTGGTAGCGCTATCAACGGGGAGTTGACATGAATGTTCGTCAGTTGACTGTTGTGCTGGCTGTGTTATCAATGACGTAATTGATCATGGGGCAATTTCGACATCAGCGCTGCTCTGCGCCCTGCTCGTACGATCCGCAGTAACGAAGCGAGAGTTGGCCGAGCGGTTGAGCGACCGAGAGGGCAGAAAACAATTCAAAGAGCGGATGAGGGCAACCCTGCCGCTCACGACGCCGGCGAGGGTGGCAGCGACTGTGGCGCAGCGCGGCTTTACGGCTATCCCAGGGCGAATGCTGACGTGGTACGGGACCACCCAACCGGCACACACAAGGGCCGCCGATCGCGTCACGCGCCCGCCAGCGGCTGGTCCGAGAGCAACCGCAAGCTCCAGTCTGTCGCTTTGAAGCATGCATGGGGCAGGCGCCTTTCCAGCCCAAAACAGGCTGGAAGCCTGCTTCCGTCCTGAATCACGAGCATCGAGAACAAGAAGCGGCTGACCCGCGCAGGTGCGGCAGGGGGTTTGACGTTCTCACGCTGCTCGCCGAAGATACGTAGCTCGCCCCAGGGCGTTGAACCCGAGGGCGTTGGAGTTGAGCCGATGGTGCGCAACCGAATGGTCAAAACGTCATACCGCCGGCTGGCCGGCGCGGCGGCGCTGCTGGCAGGGCTGGCGGCCGGCTGCCAGAACGGCGGCACCGCCACGAGCGTGAAATCCGCCGCGATGCCGGTGCAGCATCCGATGCTGGCGGGCATCCCGCTGCCGGCGGATGCGGTCGAGCAGCCGGAACGCAGCGTCGGCCGGCGGAGCGGGCAGTTCCGCGTCGGGAAATATGAGTTTACGACCGGCAACGATCGCCTGACGGTGCTGCGGTTCTATAAAGAGATGATGCCGGCGTCGGGCTTTCAGCTTCGCACGGAGATGACGGAGAGCGGCACATATGACCTGCGCTTCGACAACGAGGCCGAAGAGTGCGCCGTGCGGATTGCGCCCGGCAACTTTGGGAAGACGCGGCTGCTGATCGACATCGGCCCGGCCCCGCGCACGGCTGCGCCGCCGCCGGCGCAGGCCGCGGACCGCGAGCCGTAGCGATCGACGAGCCGGAACGATTGACGAGCCGGAACGATTGATCGGCGTCGCACGGATTGGCCGACATGTTCACGATGCGGCGCCGCGACGAGATGCTTGAAGACCACGGTTGACTCGCCCTTGGCGATCAGCCGGCAGCGATAGGGTGAATGGATGGATGCCGAAACGCGACATCAACTAAAGCAGAACGAACTGGCCGAGGTGCTTGGCAAGCTGCGCACGCTGGATGACAAGCGCATCACCTACGCCCTGATCGCGATTATCGCAGTCTTGGGGCTTTATGCGGCGTTTCGGCTGTGGAGCTACTCGGCGCAGGCCGCGGTCAGCCGGTCGTGGCAGCAACTCTCCGAGGTGCGCTCACGACTGGGCAAAGAGACGCCGGACGTCAGCGCGGTGACTGATCTGCGCAAGCTGATCGATAACTCGCCTGATGTGAGCCTGAAGGGGTATGCCCGGCTGCTGCTGGCGGGCGAGTTGAACCGCACGGCGTTGGCCGACACGGTTCGTCGAAATGATCTGCTCAACGACGCGGCTGGGCAACTGAAGGCGGTGATCGACGGCGCGAGTGGGGCGCCGGCGTTGCAGGCGGTGGCGATGTTTGCGCTGGCCTCGACGCATGAGTCGCAGCGGAAGTTTGATGATGCCAAGGCGCTCTATCAAAAGCTGACGACGGAAGCGGCCTATGCCGGCTCGCCGTTCAAGACATTGGCCGAGCAGCGCCTGACGGATTTTGACAAGCTGAGCCGGTCGCCGGCGTTTGTCGAGGGCGATCCGCCGGCGCCGCCGCCGGGCGCGCCGACGGCTGAACAGAAGGCCCAGGCGGACGAGTTGTTGAAGCAGATTCAGGCTCAGATGCCGCAGGCTACGCCGGGCGCGTCGACGCCTGCGCCGAGCGCGCCTGCCGCCGGCTCGACCGAGGCTGCCCCGCCGGCTACGCAGCCGAGCGGCGCCGCGCCAGGCTCTTCGGATTTGCCATAGCCGCGAGGAAATACGCGCCGGCGGCGGGCGCAGAGCGCGATTGCTCTCAGCCCGAAAGTGCCGCCCGCTGAGCAGCGCCGCGACCGTACGGAAGCGGCGCCGCTGGCGAACGCTAACCACTCCCTGACGGCCGTGGCTCTGCTGGGCGGATGGTCGTGGCTCTGCCGGGCGGATGGTCGTGCCGCTGGTTCAGGGCCTGTCTCATGGCGCCGCGGGTCGCTGCGGATGGAGCCGCCGCGTGAGTGCTGACGAGGAAATTCTCGAAAAGCCGATACCGATCGACGACGACAGCGCCGATCGCGTGCGCCTGCACATTCGTCGCAAGCTTCCCGGTCGTCGGCTCGACAAATACCTCCAGGGCCGCTTTCCGCATCTATCTCGCACAACCGTGCAGCGGCTGATCAAGCAGGGCGCGATCACCGTCAACGCTCAACCGACCAAACCCAGCTACGAAATCTGCGGCGGCGACGTGGTCGACATGGTCATCCCGCCGGCGGAGCCGCGCGAGATCGTGCCAGAGAACATCCCGATCGAAGTTCTCTATGAAGACGACGACATTATCGCGATCAACAAGCAGACCGGCATCATCTGTCACCCCGCCCGGCCCGAGCAGACCGGCACGCTCGTCAACGCGCTGGCGTTTCATTTCGGCCGGCTGAGCCTCGGCGAGCACCCGCAGCGGCCCGGCATCGTGCATCGGCTCGACAAAAACACGACCGGCGTGATGCTGGTCGCCAAGCATGACGAGGCCCATTGGCGGCTCGCCCTGCAATTTGAACGCCGGACCGTGCAGAAGACCTATCTCGCCGTCGCGCACGGAAGGCTGCAACTCGACGGCGACGTGATCGACCTGCCGATCGGCGTGCATCCGATCGTGCGCGAGAAATTCGCCGTCTTTGTCCGTGAGAACAAGATCGACACGGCCAAGCCGGCGATCACCTATTACGAAGTGGCCGAGCGGTTTGACGGCTTTACGCTGGTGCGGCTCTTTCCCAAGACCGGCCGCACGCACCAACTACGCGTGCACCTCTCGTTTCTCGGTCATCCGATCGTGGGCGACACGATGTATGGCGGCAAGCTCGTTTCCGAAAAGGATCTGCTCGGCGAGGGTGCGGCCGAGCCGCTCTTTGCTCATCAGGCCTTGCACGCGTGGCGGATTCAGTTCCGGCATCCGATCAAGGAATCGGACCTGACGATCGAAGCGCCCTTTCCGCCGCCGCTGAGGAGACTGGTGGAGTTGTTGCGTCAGGCGCGCGAGGCCAGGAAAGCGGGGGGGAAATGATCGGACGAGCGCGCAGGGGAGTCAGGCGCGGGCTAGGCGCGGACTGGCGCGGACCTGTTGTCTATGGCTGTATGCACAGGATTTTGACCTGGCGAGGTTGCATTAGCCCAAACAAAGGCGGGGAAGTTGCATCATCGGCCTGCTTGATGCTTCAGAGGTCGGAGACCTGTGAAAACAGTTCACCGGCTGGAAACCGGCGCCACACTCATGCGAACAGTTCACCGGTTGGAAACCGGTGCCACAGCCATGCAAACAAATCATCGGTTGGTAACCAGTGCCACACGTGGAACGGCGTTGCTCTAGTTGCCATCGCATGGATCGCAACACTGTTGGTGGGGTTGCTCGGGCCGGCTCCCGCTTTTACCGCCGGGCCGGATATCGGCCGGTCCGCCAGGCCGGAAGCGGCGCGCGCTGCGCTCGCGCCGCTGGCCCAGCGGCTTGCCACATTCATCGCGAAGCAGCCGCGCGCGGTACAGATCGGCGTCAGCGTGCTCGATGTTGCCGACGGTTCGATCGTGTTCGAGCACCAGGCTGATATCCCGCTTAAGCCTGCGAGCGTGCAGAAGCTCGCCGTGACCGCCGCCGCCCTCGATTGTTTCGGTCCGCAATTCCACTATGCCACGCGGCTCTATCTGGTCGGCAACGAGTTGTGGGTGCTTGGCAGCGGCGATCCGGCGCTGGGCGACGAGCGCATCGCCGAGCGTCTCAATCAGCCGCGCGATCAGCTTTTCGACGTCTGGGCTTCGGCCTTGCGGCAACGAGGCGTGGCGCAGCTCACCAAAATCGTCCTCGACGACACGATCTTTGACATGCAATATCGCCATCCCGATTGGCCGATCGACCAGGCCGAGCGCTGGTATCAGGCGCCCGTCGGCGGGCTGAACCTGAACGACAATTGCCTGGATGTCAGCGTACGGGTCAACGGCCGCTCGATGGACCTCATGACCATGCCGCCGCTGCCCGCGGAGTTGCTGGTCAACGAGCTGCGCATCGTCAAACGTGGGCGCGCCGGCGCGTCGCTGCGGCGCGACGCCGACTCGGACATCTTCACGCTCAAGGGGGCGCTGCGCGGCGCGGCATCGTTTGAATCCGTGGCGGCGGGGCGGCCGCCGGTGTTTTTTGGGCACGCGCTGCTGGCGGCGCTGCAGGAGCGCGGCGTTGGCGCAGCCCCCCAGCTCACGCGCCGCGCCTTCGACCCCGTCGAGTTGGCCGCACAAACGCCGCTGGCCACACACGTGACGCCGCTGCCGCTGGTGCTGTGGCGCTGCAATACATTCAGCCAGAATCTCTTCGCCGAGTGTTTGTTGAAATCGCTCGCGGCGTTTGAGCCGAGCGGAAGGCCGCGCGGTGCGCCCGGATCGTTTGCCGGGGGCGCGGCGACAGCGCTACAGCAATTGCAGCGCCTCGGGCTGAACACGGCCGGCGTCACGATCCGCGACGGAGCCGGTCTCAGTCATCAGAATCGGATGCCGGCCGGCTTTGTCAGCCGGCTGCTTGTGCGAATGAATCAGCATCCGCACGCGGCGGTTTTTCGTGCGAGTCTCGCCGTGCCGGGGCAGGAAGGCTCGATGCGCAAGCGCTTTAACAAGGCGCCGTTTCTCGGCCGGGTGATCGGGAAGACCGGCTCGATCAAGGGCGTGAGCACGCTCGCCGGATATGCCCGGACCGCGGAGGGGCGTGAACTCGCGTTTACGTTCTTTGTGAGCGAAGGCGACGACGCGCTGCCCGACAAGCTCTGTCAACTGCTGTTGACGCCGTAGCGAGCTCGCGCGGCGGCATGGAGCACTTGAGACCGCTGGGCGCACGAGCCTCTCGGGCGGATGGCGTACCCAAATCTCCTGCGACGCTCTCGCCTACAATCGTCGCGCGTTGCCGATCGATGGCTTGGTCCCGGCGCCGCGCACAAAGGATGAGCACGATGAGCTGGAAGCGCCGCAAGTTTGGCAAACGTAAAGTTCAAGCATCGTTCGCGGGGGCCTTGATGCTGGCGGTCGCAGCGCTGGCGACACAGTACTTTCAACGCGGCGGCGCATCCACGGCGAGCAACGTCCCCGCTCAGACGAAGACCGCGCCCCACATTGGCTCAGCCGACGACCGCCGCACGGCGCATGCGACCGCGGCCGGCCAGCCCGAGGCCGCGCCCGTCGCGGCGAATCGCTCGCGAGAATCGAC
>CAYQLG010000024.1:0-41940 GCA_964418235.1 uncultured Planctomycetales bacterium | reverse complement strand
GGGGCGGCGCTGGTGGGTGCGGCCCGTGACCCGCGCGATGAGGCGCCGCCCGCCACCGCGCGTACGCGCCCGCCCGCCGCACCACAATCGGAAGCGCTCTACCATGATGACCAGCTTGTCGTCGTGAACAAGGCCGCGGGGGATCACTCGACGCCCGGGCGCGGCGCCGCAGCGGCGCTGCCCGAGCTGATCGCGCGTCGCCTGGGCCTGACCGACATATCGCGACTGCGCGTCGTGCATCGGCTCGATCGGGGCGCGAGCGGTGTGATGCTCCTGGCCCGCACGCTGGGAGCGCAACAGGCGCTCGTGCGGCAATTCATGGAGCGCACCATCGAGAAGGTCTACGTCGCGATCGTCAGCGGCTACGTCATCGCCGATGGCGAGGTCAACATGCCGATCACCTATGACACGGGCCGGGGTGTCTCGAAGATCGCGCCGTCGCGCGGCAAAGAGGCCCTGACCCACTATCGCATTGTGGAGCGAATCGCCGGAAACACCGTGCTGGAGTGCCGCCCCGTCACCGGTCGGCGGCATCAGATTCGCGTCCACCTCGCCGCGATCGGCCACCCGCTCAGCGTCGACCCGACCTATGGCGGCGCGACGGCGCTGAGCCTCTCCAGCTACAAATCCAACTACCGCGTCAGCTCGCGCCATCCGGAGCGGCCCTTGATCGACCGGCTCACCCTGCACGCGCGGACGATCACATTCGACCATCCGACGAGCGGGGCGCGGCTGACGTTTGAAGCGCCCCTGCCCAAAGACCTGCGCGCGACCATACAACAGCTCGGACGAATCGTCCGGCCGCAATGATGCCGGCGAGCGCCGCGCTCAGCGCCGGCGCACGGCGAAGAGGCCGGCGGCGGCGAGCAGCGCCACCGTCGCCGGCTCCGGCACGGCGATGTAGAACTCGCCGATCACGGCACTGGTTGAAAGAAAGCCCTCGATCTGAATGGTTCGAATGCCCGGATCCGCGGGGTTGGCTACATAAAAGCCGAACTGCTGGGATATCCGCTTATCGATGAAGCTATCGAGCCTTGTGCCATCGTCCGCGGTGAGCCGGAAAAAACGCGCGTCTACGGTGCTCAGGCCAAAAGCAAATGCCCGCGTCTCCGGTGGAAGCGTGAGTGTTACGCCGACCTGGTCGCCAAGTCCATGATAGACGTCGCCGGTGTAGCGCGGTGGATCCCCTCCCCCCCCCCACACCGGCCAACCAAAACCAATGCGCCGGTGGCTGAGGGGAATTGAGAACCCCACCTCACCGCCGGTCGGCGCGGGAAGCGTGCTGACGCGCACACCCAACGGACGCTCGTCCAATGCAAATGGCGTTAGCGTATACGGCCCCAACCGCGTCGGCGGCGCGGCCGTGCCGAAGGATTGGATGACGACGGCGCCAAGCGCCACTTCGCCCCCAATGAGAGCCCCCATAAATAATGCCGCCAAATTAGCAGATTTCATCGCATTAACCTCGCTTATGGACTTACCGCGGCTTCCAAACATGCTTCAAACTCAGCCACTCGGCCAAGTCCTTCCGGCCCGGCCACCTGCCACAGCAGCGGCAGATCGACGTTGCGAATGTGCTCGAGTTGCGCCGGGGTGACCAGCGCCGCAGCGCGCACCGCCGCCTCGCACGCAGATACTTCGCCGATCGCCCCCGCCGCCGGCGCGGCGGACTCGCTTCGAGCAGCGTCTATCTTAATCAGAAAGAAAACGGAACAACTCACTTTGTGACCGTGTTCGCTGATGGCGGCGACAGGCTGGAAGCCTGTCCTACCCATTGGAAGCCTGCACCACTCGATTTCGGCTTCGAGCCAGTAGCACGGCGTGAATTGGGATCAAAATAGTCTTTGTGCATCTGCATTATTTTCATGAAAAACCCGCCCGCCCGGCGATCTTGGTCGAATTGTTAAGTTTTCTTGATCCGGAGGCCGATTTTTCACACCGGTTTTCCTCTTGTCTCCGCCAAAATCTGCCTATAATTGTGCGTATGCACCAGTGGCGAACGATGCTCGGTTCCAAGCTCGTCAGCCCCGCCGCGGCGATCAGCCGCATTCGACCGGGCGAACGAATCTATCTATCCGCCGGCTCGGCCGTACCGCTGGGCATGTTGCCGGCGTTGTGCGATCCGAGCGCGACCTTGGGCGACAACGAAATCCTCCATCTGCTCACGCTGGGCGAAGCGCCTTACACCGATCCCAAGCTTGCCAATCGCTTTCGTCACAGCGCGCTCTTCATCGGCCCCAATGTCCGCGAGGCCGTCAGCGAGGGCCGCGCTGATTACACGCCGGCGTTTCTGTCCGAGCTGCCGCAACTGATCCGCAGCGGGCGCATTCGGATCGATGTCGCAATCGTCTCGACAACGCCGCCCGATGCCGAGGGCTTCTGCCACTTCGGCACGCACATCGATCTCGCGCCGGCGGCCACGTCGTCGGCCCGGCTGGTCATCGCCCAGATCAACCCGCGCATGCCGCGTGTGCCCAGCCCCTGTCGCATTCATATTGATCAGTTGCACGCGGCGGTCGAGATCGAGCGCGAATTGCCGGAGCTGCCGCGCGGCAAATCCCGCCCGGAAACCGAGCAGATCGCGCGGCACATTCTTTCGCTCGTGCCCGACGGCGCGACGCTGCAACTGGGCATCGGCGACGTGCCTGACGCGGTGCTGCGCGGACTTACCGACCGGCGCGACCTCGGCGTGCATACCGAAATGCTCAGCGACGGCGTCGTTGATTTGGTCGAGCGCGGCGTGATCAACGGCCAACTCAAGACACTCGACCCCGGCAAAATCGTGGCGAGCTTCGCGCTCGGCTCGCGCCGGCTTTATGACTGGTGCGACAACAATCCGCTGGTCGAGCTGCGCGAGGTGGAATACACCAACGACCCGTTCGTGATCGCGCAGCAGAAGAACATGATCGCGATCAACTCCTGCCTCGAGATCGACCTGACCGGGCAGGTCTGCTCCGACTCGCTGGGGGCGAAGTTTTACAGCGGCATCGGCGGACAGGTCGATTTCATCCGCGGCGCGTCGCGCAGCGTCGGCGGAAAGCCGATTCTGGCCGTGCCCAGCACCGCCGACGGCGGCACCATCTCGCGCATCGTGCCGCGCCTCTCCGACGGCGCCGGCGTCGTCACCACGCGCGGCGACGTGCACTATGTCATCACCGAGTATGGCATCGCCGACCTGTATGGAAAGACCGTGCGCGAGCGAGCCATGGCGCTGATCTCCGTGGCGCATCCGCGCTTTCGCCCGTGGCTGCTGTCCGAGGCGAAGCGGCTGCGCTTCGTCCGCGCCGATCAGATCGAGCCGACCAACTGGGCCGCGGAGTATCCGGCAGAGTTTGAGAAGGTCGTGACGCTGCGCGACGGGCGGCCCGTGCTGCTGCGGCCGATTCGCCCGACCGATGAGGCGGCCCTCCGGTCGATGTTCTATCGCCTGAGCGAACAGTCGATCTATCAGCGGTTCTTCCGGGTCAAGACGATCCTGCCGCATACCGAGATTCAGCGCTTCTGCACGATCGACTATGGCCAGGACATGGGCATCGTCGCCATTGTGAAGCGCAACGACACCGAGGAAATCGTCGGCTGGGGCAGCTATGACTCCGACGGCGTCTCGAAATACGCCGACGCGGCCTTTCTGATTGCGGATGCGTGGCAGGGCTGCGGACTTGGTTCGCAACTGATGCGCATGCTCGCGGAGATCGGCCGGCGGCGCGGGCTGAAGGGCTTCATCGCACCGACGTTGCCCTACAACCTCGCGATGATCCGCATTTTCCAAAAGGCGCCAGGCGTGCTCGAATCCAATTCGGAGCCGGGCGGGCTGGTCTTCCTCAAACTGACATTTCATGAAAACAATGGCTGAGCGGTGCGCCAGCGGGCAACTCGCCGACCCGCGTCTGTAGACCAAGCCGCGCTTGTCAGCGGAGCCGCGACCGGAAGGAAGCGGAGCTGAGCAAACTGCATGGGCTGGTTTCATCGCGGACGTGCATCCACGGTTCAGACTCTCGAAGGAACAGAACACCGGTCGAAGATCGGTTCCACACGGAGAAAACACGCCGCGAGATTCATTACCGCGGCATCTCTTGGTAAAGTGGCGGGCACATGAGTTCGGATGCTGTCGACATTTCAGCGCCCTTCGACGCCGACACGGCTGCCACAATTCTGGCTGCGCTGCCGCACCCCATCGCGATGTTCGACCGCAATGGCGACGTGGCGGCCGCCAACGATGCGTGGCGACAGGCGCCAGCGGCGATCCGCGGGGCGGCGATCGATGCCGTGCGCGCGTGGCTCGCTGCGCCGCCGCACGCCGACGATGGCGGCGTCTTCACGCGCTCGCTGCTGACTGAGCCGGGCGACAGCGCCTATGACCTGACGGCGACGCGTGTCGCAGCCGCGGCGCGCGGGCTTGGTGCGGCCGCGACCGGCGCGGGGGCGGGCCTAGCGGACGTGGAATCGGCCGCCGTCATCGCGTTGCATCCGGTCGGCTCTTCGCGGCGGTTGCAGGAAAAGCTGGCGACGATCGACGCCGCCGGGCGCGAATTGGTCAAGCTCGACGCGGACAGTTCGAGCCGGCTGAGCGTGCCGGAGCGGCTGGGTATTCTCGAGACCAAGATCGTGCGGTTCTGCAGCGATCTGATGCATTTTTCGCATTTCGCGGTGCGCATCCTGGATCAGACCACGGGCCGGCTCGACACGGTGCTGGCGGGCGGCTTTCCGGAGGAGGCGCGCAACCTTGAAATTTTCGCCCAGCGCGAGGGCCACGGCATCAGCGGTTTTGTCGCGGCTTCGGGCGAGGCGGTGCTCTGCTCCGACGTTTCGCAGGATCCGCGTTATCTGCCGGGGATTTCCGGGGCGCGCTCATCACTGACGGTGCCGTTGCGGCTGCACGACACGGTGGTGGGAATTCTGAATGTCGAGTCTGAGCAACTCAACGCCTTCACCGAGGAAGACCGTCAGATCGCTGAAATTTTTGGGCGCTATATCGCGGTCGCGCTGCACATGCTGAAGCTGTTGGTGGTCGAGCGGGCCCAGGTGACCGATCAACTCGCGGCCGATCTGGCGAATGAGCTGGTCGAGCCGCTCGATCGCATTCTCGCCGACGCGGCGATCCTCATGGAGAGCGGCGGCGCCACCGATGTCGTCGGGCGGGCCCGGGCGATCATCCGTCAGGTCGATCTGGCGAAACGGGCGATTCATGACGTGATGCACCCGCCGCCGATCAAAGGGCTGGCCGGCGCGCCGAGCGAGTTTGACCCGCTCCTGGAGGGGCTGAGCGTACTGATCGCCGATGACGAGCCGACGATCCGCGACACCATCGCGGCGGTATTGGCCAAGGCCGGCGCGATGACCGTGACGGTCTCAGACGGGAACGAGGCGATCCGCCTGCTGCGCACGCAGTTGTTTGACCTGGTGCTGTCGGACATCAAGATGCCCAGTAAGAACGGCTATGAGGTCTTCGCTGTGGCCAAGGCGGCCAATGCGCGCACACCGGTGATTCTCATCACCGGTTTCGGCTATGACCCCGATCATCAGATCGTGCGGGCGAGCAAAGAGGGGCTGGGCGGCGTGTTGTTCAAACCCTTTGAAGTCGCGAAGCTGATGGAAGTGGTGCACCAGTCGCTGCAAGCAAGCGAATAACTCGGTTCGTCTTTGGGGGTGTCAGGCATGGCTGCGAAAACACCTGTCCAGCAGGAGCCGCCCGCATCCCCACCGCTGACCGCCGACGAACGGGCGCTGCTCGCGGCGCTCGCCGGAGAAGTGCCGCAGACCTACAAGTCGTCCTTCTATCTGCTCGGGCTGATCCTGGTCGCGCTGGCGATGATCGCGTTGTCGCTGATCTATCTGACGCTGGTCGGCGGACTGGGCTGGCTGCTGTACTGGCACGCGACGGAAAACTTCGACCTGTTGACGCCGCCCGTCGGAAGTTCCTTCCTCCGCCGCCGCCGCCAGTTGGGTTATGTGCTGCTTTACATTCTGCCGTTGCTTCTGGGGCTGGTTCTGCTCTTTTTCATGTTGAAGCCGTTGCTGGCGCCGCGGCGGCGGGAGTTCGACGGCCTGCCCGTCCGCCGCGAGGAGCAGCCGCTGCTCTTTGCGTACGTGGACAAGCTCAGTGACATCCTGCACACGCCGCGCCCCAGGCAGATCATGCTGGACTGCAACGTCAACGCGTCGGCGTCGTTTCGGCGCGGAATCTTCAGCGTCCTGGGCAACGATTTGACGCTTCGGCTTGGGCTTCCGCTGGTCTCGGGCATGTCGCTGCGCGACTTCTCCGGCGTGTTGGCGCACGAGCTGGGCCACTTTTCACAGGGCCTGGGCATGCGCATCAGCTAATTCATCGACATCACGAACCGCTGGTTGGCCCGCCTGGTCTACGATCGCGACGGCTGGGACTTCGCCATGCTCGGCGCCGCGCAGCATCACGGCCTCGGTGGCGCGCTGGCGAAATGCTGCATGGTACTGGTCGCGCTGGTGCGCGGCGTGCTGTGGTGCCTGATGATGACCGGTCATCTGCTCAGCAGCTTTATGTCGCGGCAAATGGAGTTCGACGCCGATCGCTTTGAAGCGTACATCAGCGGCAGCCGTTCGTTTGCCGAGACATTTACCGCTTTGCGCGAGCTGGGCCTGGCTCAGCAGAGCGCGATCAGCCACCTGCGGGCCTCGTGGCAGGAGCGGCGACTGGCCGACGATCTGCCGGCGCTGATCGTCGCCCAGCGGGCCGGCATGCCGCGCGAGGCGCGCGCCGCGCTCGCCAAGAACATGAGCGAAGAGCAAACCGGCCGGTTTGACTCTCACCCCGCCGCGCGCGAGCGCATCAACGCAGTCGCGCGCGAGGACCAGGCCGGCATCGTGCACATCGAGCGACCCGCGTCGGCGCTCTTTCGTCATTACGACCGTGTCTGCCGGACGCTCACGCTGGTCTACTACAACGACGTCATCGGCGAGCAGATCACATCTGCCAACCTGATGAGCACGGCCACTCTCGCGCAGCACGCGCAGCAGTCTGCCCAGGAAGGTGAACTGCTGACGGGATACTTCGGCTTTGACCCGCCGCCGGACCGCCCCCTCACGCCCACCGTGCGCCCGCGCCCCGATGCCGACGCCAGGGCGCTGGTGCGTGAGCTGCGCGACCTGCGCGCGAAGATGAAAGCCGCACAGCCGCAGGCCGTGGAAGACGTGGGGCGATATCGAGCGGTCGAGCGCGCTATTCTTCCGCTGGTCGAGGCGGAGGTATTGATCCGCGCCAGAGTGCTGATCGATCCGCGGCGGTACGGTCTGAAGGAGGCCGACACGGTTGCCGCCCTGCAGGCGCGCAACCAGCTCGAAGACCAGCGCCGCATGATCGGGGCAAAGCTGGCCGAGTGGGAGCGCTGCGCGACGCGGCGGATTGTCGTTGTGCTTGAGTTGCTGCACACGCCCGCCGGCCGGAAGGCGGCGCCTGGGGCGGATGCACTGGCTGCCGAGGGCATCCGACTGGCCGAACTGATCGAACGCATCGGGGTCTACCTCGATACGATGCTCGCTGAGCACATGGATACGCTGGCGCTATTCACGGCTATGCGCCTGGCCGTGAACACGACCGAGCGTGAAATAGTCTTTGCCGAGGTTCTACAGCGAGCGCGGCGGCTGGGCGAGCGCCTCCGCAGCGTACGGCAAATGTTGCGCGGCGAACCCTATCCGTTTGAACACTCCGCCGGGCGGCTGTCGCTGGCCGATTTTCTTGTCAAGGAACTGCCCCTTGACATCGACCCGGTTGGCGTGGCTGTGCTGGTGCAGACCTACCATGAAAACCTCGGCAGTCTTTACACGCGCTGCTTGCGGCGGCTGGTCGCGATGACGCTTGAGGTTGAGCAAACATTGCAGGAGAGCGCGGCAGCGGCCAGGCGTCAACAGGGGCAGGGATCAAACTCGTGACAAAGGCCGGCTTGCGGCGCGCCCCGCACACACACGCGCGCGGCGGCGGCACGCATCACGCAAGCGGTCCCGGCATCGGCGTCATTGAACCTCGGCCAAGACTCCGCCGATAAGCCCAGCGGAGAACTGCCGTGGTCGATTTTCAGCGTTTGCTTTTTGACTGGGTTTCGTATCAGCCCGCCGGCACCGGCTTTGTCATTTTTTTGGCCGGGTTTGTCTACGGCTTTCTCGGTTTTCAGATGTTCAAGGCGCTGCTCGTGCTGGCGACGTTGTTTTTTGGCGGGTTGTGCGGTGCGATCGTCGCCATGCTCGGCGGCGTGCCGGTCGAGCTGGGCGGCGCCTGTGGCGCGGTGATCGGCGGCGCGATGGCGTATGCCTGGTCTAAAGCGGCGACGAATCTAGTCAGCGGCATTACCTGTGCGCTGCTTTCGGCCTATCTCGGTTATCAACTCGGGCTGCCGGATTGGGCCAAACTGACGGCGCTGGGCGTCGGCGGCGGACTCGGTTGCATGTTCGCGGTGCTCTGTCCGCGGACGATGCCGGTCGTCTTGACCGTACTGCAAGGGGCGGTCTTGCTGATCGTCGGCTTCGTCGGTGTCGCGACGCACGTGATTCCCTCGCTGGGCTACACGTTTACCGCGTGGGCCGCGAGTTGGAGCCTGCTCGTGCCGGCGATGATGGTGATGATCATTGTGACGGCGTACTCCTATCAAGCCATGCAGCAGCAGGGCGACATGCGCACGGGACGCCTGACCACGCCGGTTCAGAGCGTCTGAGGCGCCGCCTTCCTGTCCAACAAGTCACCCGTCGCGCGCGATTCACTTTGCCCAATGATCGCACGCCATGCCTCGGAAAGCTCGACCATGCGCTCTCGCATGGAATTATCGAGTTCATTCGCGCGAATCAAGACTGCATCGCAAAGACTCGCTGGCATCGCGCGGAGCGAGCCTGCTTGCGGCGGCGCTTGCTGGGCCAGGTAGTGGAGCGACGACATGCGGGATGCTTGATCAAACAGCCATCCGAGCGGGCCGCATAAGAATTCCGCCAACCTCTGCACGGTCTTCGGTTCGCCCTCAAAGGCGAAATTCGCGGCGAGACGTTTCAAAAGCTTCATCCACTGCCCGGTCGTCCTGAATCGTCGGAAAGCAGGCATCCAGGAATTTTCGGCGTGGGTCGCAGCGTGCGGGGAATTGCCGGCCAAGTCGTTGCTCACTGCGCCGCGCGACGTCGGCCTCGGCGCGGCTAGCGCTTCGTCACACTTGAATTTGCGGGTTCGAAACGAGGGTAGCATGGGCCTCCGGCGTGCGTCCCATTACAAAGATGGGCACGAATCTCGTGCTGTGACGTTGGAGCTCTTTTCCGGTACATCCGAAAATTCAAGTTTGACGAAGCAGCAGCGCAGAGGTGGCCCAACCAAACCGACGAGGCGCCGGCGCCTAACTCAAGCACGTTCGGGGAGACTTCGAAGCTTGCGTCGAGAGTCATGTCCACAAGCAGCGGCACACGCGGTGGACCGTCAGTGGTTGCCCTTTGAGCACTGCCCGGCACGTGGAATCACGGCATGTTATATCGCCACACGTTGCGCGGCGGCGCGGGTCGAACTGCCGGTATGTCCATGGCCGGCGCTGCTTGGGTTGGCGCCGCCGACGCCGGGGACATGCCCCCCGCCGGCTTGACCATCAACACTGTCGGTCGCATCGCGCGGACCCGCGCCCGGCCCCCATCCGCCCGGGCCGACCGCAAAAGGCGGGCCAAACCAGGTGCGCCAATCCATGCCGATCTGACCGCTGTTGATCGCATCCGACATGGACGATTCACATGCGCACGCGCCGGCGGTGCGCGTCAAGACTTCGCACAGCCGCTCCAGGATGCGCGGCAGACGCTCGACCGCCTGCTGGCAGCGCAGCCGTTCTACTTCCGGCTCCAGCACGCGGCCGCCCTCAAACGGTCGGAAGTTGCTGCCGGTCTCGGCAAAGCGCGCCACATAGCAGATGCTGGAATAGCACATTTGCAGCTCTCGCGCGAGAAACACCTCGGGCGCCAGTGACTGACCGATGAGTTCTGCCCCATAGGTCGCATACTTGCGGGCCTCGGCGGGCGTTTCGAGCCGTGGCCCCTCGACACAGACATAGACGCCGCGCGGCGCATGCAGGCAGCTCTCCTCGACCAGCGAAGTGGTCAGGGCTTGGCGCAGGCTCTGACAGAAGACCGGCCATTGCCGGATATGGCCCAGCCCCTGATTCTCAAAAAACGTCGTCGGGCGCGAGACGGTCTCGTCGATCAGATCATCGACCACGACATATTGCCCAACACGATAATTGTGGCTGATGGCGCGCGTCTCACTCCACGAGACCACCGAACGCACGCCCAGCTCCTTGAGAGCAAAGATGTTGGCGCGATAGTTCACGAACGAATGGGCCAGCTCGTAGCCGTTTTCGCCATGGCGCGAGAGAAAATAGAACTTGCCGAAGCGGCCCTCACAGCGATAGATGGGCTGAGACAGTCCGAAGGGGGTCTGCTGCGGGCCGAGGCGCAGAGCAACCAACGCCCCCTGGCGCAAAAGGTCATACGCCGCTCGCCCGCCAATGCATGCCAACGAAATCGCCATCGCTCGCTCCCGGGAATCAGCTTCGACGATGCGCATGCAACGGAATCTGCAAAGGCCGAGGACGAATCGGTTTTCCTGCGTGCCAGTTGCCGCCGCGCCGAACTGCGTGGCAGGCAGTATACGCGATCTTCATTCAATCACAACGAAACGTGGATGATTCGCGCCTTCTGGAACAGACCGCCTTGGCCGGTAGATCGAATCTGCGGAACATAGCCGCCGCGGCGCCCATAGCTCTGCCGCGGGCCAAGCGCAAGCCGATCAGCGCGAGGCCTGCTTGCGATCGCCGGAAGCGCGTGCAGCCGCCTAGAAGCGACAATCCGCCGACCGTTGCCCAACCACAATCCTGATCATATCGTTGTTTTTATCAGACTATTATATAACCGAACAAAAATCGTACCCACTTGACACGATCTGTCAAACGAACACAACCCATTGTGTGCCAAGCGAGTTACGACAAATCGGCACGGCGGCCATAGATTTCTTTGACGACCACTATTTGTTGTGCTATCCTGATGATTGCCCACTACGGATCGCTAAGCACAGCTCGATCTGGGTGGGCAGCGGTGTCTTGATTCAATCAAACGTCCTTTCGGGATGAAATTGTTGGAGTTCACGGATGAGCGCGCTCGCGAAAGGTTCTGTCGTCGACATGCACACGGATGATGTGGTTCTGACGGAAAACGCCCGCAAGGTACTCGAGGCCCGCTATCTGAAGCGGAACGAGGCCGGCGATTGCATCGAGAAGCCCGCCGACCTCTTCCGCCGCGTTGCCATCTCCATCGCCGATGTCGAGCAGCAGTATGGCTCGACCGCGGCGGAGCGGCTCGAATGGGAGGAGCGCTTCTACCGGCTGATGACGAGCGGCCAGTTCATGCCGAACTCGCCGACGCTGATGAACGCCGGTCGCGAAATGGGCATGCTCAGCGCATGCTTCGTCCTCCCGGTCCGCGACAGCATCAGCGACATCTTCGACAGCATCAAGCACACCGCGCTGATCCAGAAGGCCGGCGGCGGCACCGGCTTTGCCTTTGATGAGCTGCGCCCGACCGGCGACTTCATTGCCAGCAGTGGCGGCACGACCAGCGGCCCGATCACTTTCTGGAAGGCCTTCAGCGAGGCGACCAACGCCATTCAGCAGGGCGCATTCCGCCGCGGCGCGAACATGGGCATGATGTACATCCATCACCCCGACATCCTGAAGTTCCTGCATTCGAAGCAGGATCTCAGCCAGTTCACGAACTACAACATCTCGGTGAAAGTCACCGATGCGTGGATGGAGGAGTTCATCGAAGACGCCGATTCGCCGCACATCGTGCGCAATCCGCGCACGGGCAAGGCCTACGTTCTGCCCAAGAGCCTCGAAATCTGGAAGTACGACATCAAGAGCCTGATCGAGGTGACCTGCGTCGAGCCGGTCGCCGAGAGCGGCCGCGAAAAGTATTTCACGACGCCGCGGATCAGCGGCCCGCTGCCGGCGGAGTTGGCCGGCCAGGTCTATACCAAGCGCGACATCTGGACCTTCATCATCAACAACGCCTGGCAGACCGGCGAACCCGGCGTCGTCTTCATCGACCGCATCAACGAGCACAACCCCACCCCGCACGTCGGCCGCATCGAAGCGACCAACCCCTGCGGCGAGCAGCCGCTGCTGCCCTACGAGGCGTGCAATCTGGGCAGCGTGAATCTGGGCTTGTTTGTGAAGGACGCCTGCACGCCGCAGGCGCAGGTCGATTGGGCCGGTCTGCAAAAGGCCGTGCATGAGTCGGTGCGCTTCCTCGATAACGTGATCGACGCGAACAACTATCCGCTGGCCGAGATCGACAACATCTGCAAGGCCAATCGCAAGATCGGCTTGGGCATCATGGGCTTCGCCGACGCGCTCTTTAAGCTGAACGTCGCGTACAACAGCACCGACGGCGCGGCCTGGGGCGAGCGCTTCATGCGCTTCGTCAACGATCAGGCCCACATCGCCGGTGAGCAGCTCGCGAAAGATCGCGGCTGCTTCCCCAATTGGCAGGGCAGCATCTGGCAAACGCGCCACAAGCGCCTGATGCGCAACGCCGCCACGACGACCGTCGCCCCGACCGGCACGATCAGCATCATCGCGAACTGCTCCGGCGGCATCGAGCCGATGTTCTCGCTGGCGTTCATCCGCAACGTGCTGCGCGGTCAGAAGCAGGGCGAGAAGCCGTTGGTCGAGGTCAACGAGACCTTCCTGAAAGTCGCGAAGGAGCGCGGCTTCTACAGCGAAGAGCTGGTCGAGCGCATCGCCCGCGAAGGCACGCTGGCGCACATCGACGAGATTCCCGAAGACGTGAAGCGCGTCTTTGTCTGCGCCCACGACATCACGCCGGAATGGCACATGCAGATGCAGGCGGCGTTTCAGCAGCACTGCGACTCGTCGATCAGCAAGACCATCAACTTCCCGCATGAGGCAAGTGTCGAGCAAGTCGAGGAAATCTACCGGCTCGCATTCGAGCTGCGTTGCAAGGGCGTCACGGTCTATCGCGACGGCTGCCGCCAGTTCCAGCCGATGGCGCTGAAGAAGGAAGAGAAGCAGAGCGAGGAAGCGAGAGGCAGCGACGCAGCGAGAGGCAGCGACGCAGCGACGCAGCGACGAAGCGACGAAGCGAAGACTGCAAGCACGGGTGGGACAGGCTTCCAGCCTGTCACTCAAAACATGGGTGGGACAGGCTTCCAGCCTGTCACTCAAAACATGGGTGGGACAGGCTTCCAGCCTGTCATTCAAAACATGGGTGGGACAGGCTTCCAGCCTGTCTCCGACGGTGCAAATGGTGTGAATAAACCCATCGGCGTACACGGCACAAACGGAGCAAACGGTTCAAATGGCGCACACCTCGCCAGCGGCCCTGACAGCGCAGCGAACTCCTCCGAATTGCCCGACCTTTCGTCGCTCCGTCGCTCCGTCGCTCCGTCGCACTCCTCGGCTCCGACGCTTTCGGCGGCCGGATTGGCCCTTCCGCTTTCATCGGCCGCGCAACCCGCGGCTGCCCCGGCGAATCCGACCGCCCTGCCGATTGAGCCGCTCGATTTGCCGGAGATCGTCAGCGGGCTGCGCATTCGGCAGCTCACGCCGTTCGGAAATATGCATGTGAAGATCACGGTCGACCCGCGGGCCAACCGCGAGCTGGAGGTCTTCGCACAACTCGGCAAAGGCGGCGACGTTGCGACCAGCGACCTCGAAGCCATCTGCCGCATGATCTCGCTCTGGCTGCGCTCCGGCGGCACGTTGCGTCACGTCATCAAACAGCTCGAAGGCATCGGCAGCTCGCTGCAGATTCCGACGAAGGCCGGCCGCATCATGTCGCTCGGCGACGGGCTGGCCTGCGCCCTGAAGAAATACGTGAAGGCCAAGGAGCGCTTCGGCCTGCGGCCGCTCCTGCTGGGCGAGATCGACCTGGCCGAACTCGACAACCCCCCGCCGCCGCACACGCCGCGGACCATGCCGACGGATCGCACGGTCGCCGGGGCCGCAGCGACGCCCGCCGGCGAGGGTAGCATGGGCCTCCGGCCCGTGCGTCCTGATCCTGGGGCAACCACCGCTGCCGCGGCGCGGGTAAATCCAGCGGCAGCGCCCGTCGCATCGGGTGAACCGGCCGCCGCCTCGCGTCTGCAACGCCGCCTCGCCACCGACCAGACCGGCCCGCGCGCCCGCGGCGAATCCGCAGGCATCGACGCCATCAGCGACTCAGCCGGCACGATCGGCTTGGGGGTGGACATCGGCAACGTGGCAGGCCACGGTCACGCCGCAGTGTCGCGCCTCTCCGCCGGGCTGAGTGATTCCGCCGGCGTTGCGCTCATGTCGGCGGAGGCCGCGACCGGCGTCCTGCCGCTCGATGCGGGTGTGACGCCGCTGGTTTCTGGTGCGCTCGACGCGGATGATTTGCTGCGTGACGCTTTCGTGGTCGAGGCCGACGGCCACACCGAAGCGTTTACCGACGCACTGCACGGCTTGGACGCGGAAGCGATCTCCGCCGCGACGGCCCTGGCCGCGCCGCCGATGGCGCTGGAGACGCTCGACGAGATGCTGTCGCTGGAGACGATCGAAGAATCGACCGACCAAGACGGCGTCGAAACCGTGCACATCCACCGCACGATCGTCCACACGCACGAAGCGGCACTGCACTACAAGCTGAAGTGCCCGAGCTGCGAAGGCATCCTGGCGCTGCAAGAGGGCTGCAAGAAGTGCTACAACTGCGGCTGGGCAGCGTGCTGAGGCGAAAGTCGGCCGTCACGTAATTAAGCCGGAGGTGAAGCGCATAGGGTTGGCAAATGCCTGCCCTGTGCGATTCTATTTGGATTTGGGGCTGCACACTTGCGAAAGCAAATCGATGAATCCTGAAGAAATTGATGGATATTGGAAAAAAGACGACAATGAAATTGCCAAAATCGAAAATATTAAAAGTCTGATTGACGAAGTGGAAAGCCTTTCAGGGTCCCGAACAATCACAGGTGGAGAGTATGAGTTAAATCGCATACTGTTTCGCGGTGTTTCAAAATCGGAATATCGCTTACGTAGTTCACTTGGTAGGCTTAGGTGGAAAGATTCTAAAGAACGTACGGAGTCATCTAGCGATTGGGTACGGCCAGACAATGGCTCAGTAGATATAGGTTATATCGAACGCCATGCAACTAAGGAGTTTGTTCACCGTGTACAAAGGCACGATATCGAGCGATTGCGATGGCTTAATCAAAATCAAAGCGATCTCAATACTTGGCAGCTAATGCAACACCATGGTGCGCCGACGAGACTGCTTGATTGGACTGCATCTCCTTATGTAGCCGCATATTTCGCTTGCGAGAAAGAGCCAGATAGCGATGGCGTTGTTTGGATGGTCGATCATGGCGCAATTATGGATCGAACGAGAAATCGACTTCAGTCTAATAGTAATATTCCATTGTTTGTGGGTGAGCTAAGTAAAATTAGTGAAGAATCAGCAGGGATGTATGCTCCCTGCATCATGTTTTTCAGGTGTGGTCTGGCGTCTTCGCAAGTACTTTCACAACAAAGCTGGTTTAGTTGCACATGGATTTCGTCTGTCGATCATGATTGGGCAATATCGCAATTGCTTCGAAGCCAAGAAAAGGAACCGGGCATCTGGAAAGGGCGCTGGACTCGAAAACTGATAATTCCAAAAGATGCTAAGCCAGTGCTGTTGCGATCTCTTTGGCAGATGAATATCACGGGCGAATCACTTTTTCCCGGCCTTGATGGTTTGGGACGAACAATAAGCAGCATGCCGCAACTGCTTAAGTCAGATAAGAATGTCTCCTTCCGCTGGGAAGAAGGTCTGCTTTCACAGCATGGTGTGAATGACGCGCAGCGTCCGCAACTATAGGAATAAGACAATCCCTACCCACCCCGCTTCACCCTTGGCGAACCCAATGCACGAAGCATGCTTCGTTCGCCCCATTCGGGGCGAGTAAATAAGGTAGGCTCCATCAAATCCAGGGGTTCCGGTCGCAAAGGCGACCTACACCCCTGGTTACAGTCGTTCGCTCCTTCAGAGCGAATTCAATGATTGCACACGGTTGCACCGATCATCATTCGACTCGCCGGCTCTGCCCGCCCATTCGCGATGGGTGCCGAAAAGGAGAAGGCTCTCACTATCAGAGACTCCCGTGAGGCCGCACTGTTCTCCGAGCAGGCTGCGATGGGGCGTCAGCACGATTGAGTGTCGTTGTCGCCGCCTGCTCTGCGAACAGTGGCACACGACACCCGTAGAACGGTGTCACCCGGCGCCGGCCGCAAAAAAGAGTCGATTCTTTGGCTCATACGAGAACTCGGAAAGCATGTTTGATCGCTGCTGCTCAGAACGTTAAACTCGATTGAACATGGCCACGCTAACGATTCCGATCACGCTTGAGCAAATCCGCGAGCTGGCGCGGCAGCTTTCGCCGCAGGAGCGGCAGACGCTGCTGGACAGTCTGCTAGCCGAGCGCTTCGACGCCGTACTGTCGGAGTCGGATCGGAAACGCGCGGGGCAGCCCGCCGTGAGCGACGAGGAAGTCCAGGCGGAAGTGGACGCCGTCCGCGGTCAGCGGCGGGAGGACCGCCAGCGTGCGGCTGGTCGTTGACACGAATCTCATGATCCGCGCCCTGCTATCGGAAGGGCCGGCGCGGCAGTTCTTCAAGCTTGCCCCTTTTCATCATCAACTTCTCTATCACGCCGAGCAACTTGGCGAGCTTCGCGCGGTCGCGGCTCGGCCGCGGCTGGAAATTGCGGCTGAAGCTGTCACGGAACTGGTCGAACGTATAGAGCGGTATGGCCAGCGCGTTGACTCGGACGTGAATGCGCAGCTCGACTGTCGCGATCCGAAGGATGACTATGTACTGGCGCTCGCGCTCGCGGGAAGTGCTGAAGTCATCTTATCTGAAGACAACGATCTGCTCGTTCTGGACACCTGGCGCGGCATTCGCGTCATGCGGCTCTTTGAGTTCCTTCGGGATTACCCGTTACGTGTGCCGTAACCGGCGGGTGGCCGGACCTGAATCGGGTTGGGCCGATGGCCCAGCTGGAGCGTGCCACTGTTCGGAAAGCGGATTTCGCGACGAGTGAACTTGAATGACTTAACCGCCCGAGACCATCGGAACGCCGGATGTTGACGAAAACGCCCCAGCGAAATCCGCTCGTAGAACAGTGCCGGATGGGAGCAGACTCACGATATGAGAGGCTCACGTGAGGCCGCACTGTTCTCCGAGCAGTGCCGCGGCGGGGCGTCAACCACGAGAGCGTTTTCAATTTTCGTCTGTCGCCTTTAACGGAGCCGCGACCGTCAGGAAGCGGAGATTCTCGGCGAATCTAACCACTCCCTCACGGTCGTGGCTCCGCCAAGCGAAAGAGAAATTCTGAAAACGCGATCCTAGCATCGTTGTCGCGGCCTGCTCTGCGAACAGTGGCACACTTCGCGACCCCGGCCCTCAGCCTACACAATCCCGATCAGCAGCCCCTCGTCGGCGGCGGCGGCTTGGTCGAGATCGGCCCGAAGCTGGTCAAAATACATCGTGTATTCCTCCAGCAGATCACTGCGATCTTCATCCCAGCAATCGGGATAGATGTCATTTCGCCCGAGCAGACCCAGGTCAAACCGCCGGTCAAATTCGGCCGGGCTGATTTGGGCGAGCGCATCGCGAAAGTCGCGCACTTCCGCCGCGTTCAACGCCCGGGCCGGGCCATAGCCGCCGTCTTCGCCGACCTCGGTTCCGCCGCAGAGCAGGTAGCCCAGCGGCGGCGGGGCCTCATCGGCCTTGCCCGTGAAGACAAAGTGCAGCCCGTGCCAGGCCTTCTCGAGATGGCCATTGACCGAGCCGGGCGTGACCGCCGGGCCGCTCGTCACTCCGGGCGGGGCCTTGCTGCCGTCCGGGGCCGGCTTCACGACGCGCAGCGTTCCGTCGCCGCCGGCCGGGATCGCGCCGGCGGCCTGGAGCTGCTGCTGCATCGACGCGATATTTTGATGCAAATGTCGAAAGGCTTCCGGCGGCAGGCCCTTGGTCATTTCGGCGAGAGCGTCCAGTTCGCCGGCCGTTAACAGGTTTTGGGCGAGGTCCGGATCGGATTGCAGCCGCGGAATGGCGGCATCGGGATCGACGATCGACAGATACTGCAAACGCATTCCCATAGTTTCACCGTGGTGTTGGAGCGTATTTTTTTTCCGGCGGCGCGGCGGACGCTTGGCGGGGCGCCTTCGCAGACGTACCGGCCCACGCGGCGCCACGAGACGCCTGGCACAGCGATACGCTCAGATTGTGCAAATTCCGATAGAACACCGGTCGCAGACTCGCCCTCAACGCGCGACGGCATGGGCGACGTGGCCCATATTTGCACGGCCGACAGGCCGCGCAACACGGGCTGCGATGGCGGCAGCGCCGACGCCGTCATAAAACTTGTGCAGATAACATCGCTGGCGGCCCAAGCCCCTCTGCGGTCATGGCCGACCTTGTATCTCTATCTGCCTTGGGAAGACCTGCGGAAGTATACAATTTGAGCTTTCAGCATGGCGAATCATTCTCGGAAGCGAGTGTGCGAGGATCGGTATCGCGTTTGCGGGTTGCTTTTGATTTCGAGAGTTCGGATTCAAAGCGATGAACGTCTTTGTCCGGAGGGCGGTCGTTTCCTTGCCGGGGGCTGAAAGATCCCGCCAGCCGCCGTGCGCCGCTCGGGTGGCATCGACGATAAACGGCGTGAGCCGGCGCCGAAGCGCCGGCTCATGCCGGAGGGAGAGGTAGGGAAACCAAGAGGTTCTTCGGTCGCGTCGGCCCGTCACTCTTCGCATGCAGCGGGCCGGTCGCAATCGGCCCGCACGGCGTAGCCTTCGCTGCTCTATCTATTAATGCGTGAACGGGGCGAAAGTTCACGCGCCGGACAGAAAATTACGCGGATGGTCGAGAACCGACAGCGATCGGCCGGGCGCCCAACCATCGATCGAGCCGCTTCGCATGACAATGCCCGTCGCACCGTTGGGCCGTCGCGCCAAATGGCCCGCTCCGTTGACTGGCCCCGGATCGTTCGGGCATACTTCCGCACCCCGGGCGTATGGTTCGGGCAAGCGCGAGGAGCTTCAGCATGGCTGTAAGACCAGTTGCCGGACGTGGCGTCAGCGGTTCCACCGTGGCGATGATCGCCCTCAGTTTCGTCGCGGCACTGGCCGTCGGCCTCTATATCTTCGGTTTGACGCAGCTCAAGGAGTTGCAGGACGGGAAGGAGCAGGCCGAGCGCCGACTCACCAGCTTCGGCGAGCCGCCGGAGTATTACCGCACCGAGGCCGGCAACCGCAAGACCAGCGTCTCGGAGGTGATCTCACGCGATTTGAAGGAGTTGGGCAAGCTGACCGTCGGTGCGCCCGAGGCCGTCGCCGCCAGCATTGCCGAAGCGTCCCAGACCGCGTTGAGCAAGGTCGCCACAGATCATCCCGACACGGTCGGCCCGACCGACACGCTGCTGGGCGCGATCACGCGGCTGGCCACGCTCTACGGCGAGCAAAAAACGAAGGCCGACGAGGCCGTCTCGCGTCTCACCGATGCCAATGGCGAGGTCGAGGCGCTCACCGCTCAGCTCAAGAGCGTGCGGGAGGAATTCGAGACGCAGGTCCAGACGCTCAGCACGCAGGTGCGCCAGCTCGAAGAGGAAAAACTCGCCCAGCTCGGCGAGAAAGACAAGCAGCTTACCGAGTTGCAGGCCACGCTCGACGCGCGCGAGCAGCAGGTCCAGCAGCTCCGCCGCGAGGGCAGCCAGACCGAGCGAACCAAGGACATCGAGATCGTCCGCCAGGGCAATCAGATCAAGAACCTGCAGTCGCTGATCAAGGATCTGAAGCCCGACACGTTTGATCCGGAGTCGATCCTGCGCAAGGCCGACGGCAAAGTGTTGCGTGCGGTTCCCGGCAGCGACGTCTGCTACATCGACATCGGCCGGCGCGATCTGGCGAAGGTCGGCATGGGTTTTGCGATTTTCTCGCAGACGCGCGAGACGCCGCGCAACCTGACCGGCAAGGCCCGGATCGAAATTGTGACGCTGATGGAAGACACGGCCGAATGCCGCATCATCGAGACCACGCCGAATCAGCCGATCCTCGAGGGCGACATCGTCGTGAACATCGCGTTTGAGCGCGGGCGGAAGTCGAAATTCGTGGTGGCCGGCTCGTTCGATTTGAACTACGACGGCATCATCGACGACGACGGCCCCGACAAGGTGGCGGCGCTGATCCGTCAATGGGGCGGGCAAATCGTCGAGGAGTTGGACGAGACGGCCGACTACGTGCTCGTCGGCGTGGCGCCGGTTTCGCCGGCCACGCGCACCGGTCAGGTTCCCTCCCGGATCGTGCAGGCCCAGGCCGAAAAGCAGGCGCTGGCCACCACCCAGTTCCGCCAGCTCATCGACAAGGCCCAGGGCATGTACATTCCAGTCATCACGCAGACACAGTTTCTGTATCTGATGGGCGAGGCTTATCGCCAGAACGGATCGGTGCGTTAGTACGCCCAGGTCTGTTCATCCCCATTCGGGGCTTGGCTCGCTGTTGAACGGCTTCGGAGGGAAGGAGCATGTGGCCGCATCAGCCGTCTCGTTTTCGATGGTCTTTCGTCCTGATCGGCGCGGCAATCGCGAGCGGCGCCGCCGCGCTCAATGCCCAACCGACGTGCATCGTGACGTGTCCACCGGGGGCGGTGATCTCGAACGAGCCGCTCTGCGGCCCAGACTACGTCGATCAGACCAATGCCGGCTGCGCCGGCGCGCCGCCGCGCTTCGAGCCGCTCGCCTGCGGCGACACAATCTGCGGCCAGGCCGGCACGTTTGTGCTGGCGGGTGAGCCGACCCGCGATCTTGATTGGTATCGCTTCGAAGTCGCCGCGAACGCCTTGCTGGAGTGGCAGGTGCGGGCCGAATTCAGCGTGCAGATCAGCCTGCACGCCAATCTGCACGGCGGTGCTGCCGACTGCCCGACCGGGCAGCTCACGGTGCTTCCGCCGTTGATACTGACGCCCGACATTCCTGCCTGCACCGATGCGGTCGCCCGGTTCTGGGTGCAGCCGGGCATCTACTATGCCTCCGTCGCGCCGCGCTTGGCCGTACAGATCACGCCATGTGCGGCGGACTATGTGGCGACGCTGCGGTGTCTGACCGCGCCGACATGTCCGACATTCTGCGAAGCCCCCGATCTTGGAGAAACGGAGCCGCTGTGCTCCAGCGGATATATCGACCAGTCCAACGCCGGCTGTCAGGGTACTCCCGCGTCTTTTCAGCGGCTGACGCTGCTCGACGCGCCGGTCTCGTTATGCGGGACCAGCGGCACTTTCCTCGCGGCCGGCGGTGGCGCGGCACGGCGCGATGAAGACTGGTTCCTGATCAGCAACCCGCTCGGGCCGCGCTGGGCGCGGCTGCGCGCCGAAGCGTCATTTCCGTTTCGGATGCTCAGCGCCCGAATCAATGGCTCGCCACCGAGTTATCTGGGTTGCACGGCGAGCATCGTGCAGGCTGCCGAGGGCTGGCCTTGCCAGCGCGGCGACGTGATCTATCCGCTGCCGGCGGGCGATTCGCTGATCGCGCTGATGCCGCGCGGTCTGGGTGGCGTCGTGTGCGGGCGGATCTACCGGATCGAGCTTTCGCCGTTGACGCCGAACTGTACGCCCACCTGTCTCTCCGGCGCGCGAGCCGAGAATGAGCCGACCTGCGGACCGGATTACATCGACCTGATCAACAGCGGCTGCGACAGCGCCCCGCCGCGCTTCACGCCGCTCTTTTGCCCGGGCACGCGCGTCTGCGGGACCACGGGGAGCTATTCGAGCGGCTTGCTCGGCGCTCGGCGGACCGATCGCGACTGGCTTTCATTCACACTGACTCAGTCGCGCCGCGTCCGCGTGGCGATCGATTCGCCCGGTCGCCTGACCGCCGAGTTTGTGCGTTTGACGGGCGGCTGCGCCGCGCGCACGACGGTCACACCGCCCGGGGTAGTACCGCTGCCGACCTGTGCCGCGGGAATGATTGAGGCGTGTCTGCCTGCGGGCGACTACGCCATCTTGCTCCAGCCGGCGGACCCCGACCTGCCCTGCCATTGGCCGTGGACGCTTGATTTTCAGTGCGTCGATTGCGGACCGACGTGCACGATCGGCGACTCCACCGGCGACGGCGCGGTCAACTTTGATGACATCGGCTGCTTTGTGGCAAGTTTGGTCAGCACGGCGGCCTGGAGCACGTGTGGCACGACATTGCCGCCGGGGGAGTATTTCTGCGCCAATGACGTGAACTGTGATGGCGCCGTTGATTTTCTGGATATCGAGAGCTTTGTCGCGTGTCTGACGGCGGGCGCCTGCGCGGAGTGTCCGTAGAAGATCAAGCGTATCGCTATTGCTTCGTCACACTTGAATTTACGGGTTCGAAACGAGGGTAGCATGGGCCTCCGGCCCGTGCGTCCCACTATAAAGACAGGCTCGAATCTCATGCCGTGACGCCGGAGCTCTTGTCCGCTTCATCCGAAAATTCAAGTTTGACCAAGCACTAGGCCAGAATGGCGAGACGGTTTCTATAGAAACCGGTTCGCCGCAGGGGGGCTGAATCGTTACCGCCGGGCCAACTCAACCTTATCACCCAGCAGCCGTGCGAACCATTCGCGCAATGCGATGTCATCTCCGGCAAGCGATCGAAACAGCTCGATGGACGCGCCGATGGCGCCGCGGTCGATCTTCGCCCTGGCCCCGTCCTGCTCAGCCTTCGAAAGCGTCATGGCGCCCCACGCGATGGGCAGTCCGCAGAACGATCGCAGCTCTCGCGCTGTCGCGGGCAGCGCGAGGACAAACTCCGCCCCGCGCCGCAGACTCTGCCGCGCTTCATTCAACACCATGCGCGTGATCTCGGCGGAAGCGACACCGCCGTCCGCGGCGATCGGCAAGTAGCGCCGGCCATGCTCGGCGTCTTTCAGCGCATCCTTCAAAATGTTCACAAGCTGCAGGCCGATTCCCAACTCGACCGCGATCTCGCGCAACCGCAGGAGCGCCGGCTGACGCAGATAGTGACTCATCATCGCGCAGAGCATCTCGCCCACAACCCCCGCGACGTAGTAGCAGTACTCCCGTAACTCGTCCGCCGAACGATTCCCCGGGTACGCCAGGCCGCGCCCCGCCGCCCGTGTCAGCATCATCCGCACGCCGCGCGACATCGTCTGAGCGCAGGCGGCGATGGCCCGGCGGTGTTCTCCGGGCAACCGGGCGATGGCGGCGAGCACCCGCGCGGAATCAGCCATCAGGGCGCGCTCGGCCGGCAGCTCTCCCAGCGGCATGCGCAACAGCGCGGGATAGACAAGCGGCGCCGGCGGATCGACGACGATGCCCGCCAGCGACTCTTCCAGCATGAGCAGCCGATCAGCCCGCTGCGGCTCGGCCAAGTCGGGCGCGTCCTCGAGCGTATCCACGATCCGCATCAGGAGATAGGCCAGCCCGACCGCTTCCGCAAGCTCACGCGGAAGCATCGGTATCAGAAGGGCGTATGTGCGTGACACGCCCTGCAAATGCTGAGAGATAAACGTGTCCATGCGGTTTCGTGCGGGCCGCCGGCCCGCGCATGCGAGGATCGTAGCCCGAACCAGCCATTGCACAAGTCAGGCGGCCGCATGATTGACGCAGCGCTCCGGACAGCCGCACGCCCTTTCCGGCGATGCGATGAAAGCGGGTGGGACAGGCTTCCAGCCTGTCGAGTGTGGGCATCATGCCCGCCCCACCTTGGCATCGCAGCGTGCTCAAGCAACATCTGCTTGCCCTCAGCATTGCGACCGGCGCGGCATGCAAGTCCTTCCCTCTTTCCCATCTGCCAACGCCCCCTGCGCCTAGCTCGTCGCAAACTGCGTTTCGCACAGCGCATCATAAAAATGCGAGCTGCGCAGCAGCTCTTCGTGCCGGCCGATCGCGACAATCTGCCCCTCATTCAGCACGACGATGCGATCGGCCCGCGCAATCGTGCTATAGCGATGGGCGATGACGATCGTCGTGCGTCCGCGGCGCACGTCGTCGAGCGCTTCCTGAATTTTTCGCTCAGATTCGCTATCCACCTGACTGGTCGCCTCATCGAGAATCAATATCGGCGGATCACGCAGAATCGCACGGGCGATGGCGATCCGCTGCCGCTGTCCGCCGGAGAGCGACCGCGCATTGATCGGCGCGTCATACCCCAGCAGCGCGCGACCGCCATGTTCGACCCGCAGCGTCGATAGAAAGTCGTCGATGTGGGCGCGCTGGGCGGCGGCGCGGACCTGTTCGCGACTGGCGCCATTCGCGCCATAGGCGATATTCGCATGCACCGTGTCGGAAAAGACCACGGCGTCTTGCGCGACATAACCGATCCGGGCGCGCCACTGCGCTAAGGGCGTTGCGCGAACGTCCTGCCCGTCGATCAGAATCCGGCCGCCGGTCGGCTCATAAAACCGCAACAGCAGTGAGACCAGCGTCGTCTTGCCCGAGCCATTCGGCCCGACCAGCGCGATCAACTCGCCCCGCCCAATCTCCAGCGAAATGGCCGATAGCACCGGCCGCTGCGGGGCTTGCTCATAAGCAAACGACACATCCTCAAAGACCAGATGCGCGGGCGATTGCGGCGGCGCGGCGGCGGGGGTCTGCGTCGCCGCTCTGGCTACAGCCGGCTCGGCGCGCGTCGACTCTTCCGGCGTCAGATCGAGCAACTCAAACAGACGCCGGGCGGCCGCGTCGGCCTGCTGCACGCGGTTGTTCACGTTGCCGAGCTTGCGCACCGGGTCAAAGATGCCGCCCAGGCAAACCATCGCCGCAAAAAACATGTGCGGCTCGAGCTGCCCGGTAAAGACGCGGCTGCCGCCATAGAGCACGAAAGCGGCCACCCCGAGCACCGAGAGCGCCTCAAGCGCCGGATTCGTGGCGGCGTCGACCAGTTCGATCTGGGTCTGGGCCTTCGTCAGGCGGCGCCCCTCTTCGTCGAAGCGGCGGCTTTCGCGCAGCTCCATGTTGCTGGCCTTTACTGTCCTGATGGCGGCCAGCCGCTCACCCAACAAATCAAGCAGCCGCCCCCACGACAGCGACGCCCGCCGCTGCGCATGCTTGACCCGTCGCCCCAGCCACTGTATCAGCCCCGCCCCGATCGGCAGACACACGAGCGAGACCACCAGCAGCTTCCAATCGATCAGCGCCGTCAGCGTCAGCACGCCGACGGCCTTCAACGGTTCGCGCACTGATTTTCCGAACAGCGTCGAAATGCCGACTTCGAGTTTCGACAGATCATTCGCAAAGCGACCGAGCGTATCGCCCGGCGGCTGGCGTGTATGCCACGCCAGCGGCAAGCGCAGCACATGATCAGCCAGCCGGCTGCGCAGATCATGCATCGCCCGCTGCACCGCCAGCGCGATCATGCCCTCGTTCAGAAATTTGCACACGCCGCCAATCACCGCGATCGCCAGCAGCGCTGCCATCACCGTCGCGAGCGCGTTAAAGCGTCCGGCGGCGTCGCGGCTTTCCGGCAATTGGCGCGCGGTGAACTGCAGCGCGCCGTGCCACCACGCCGCCGGCTTGAGCGTCAGCCGCACCTCGCGCTGGGCGCCATCGGGCGCGGCGAGTTGCGCGGTCAGGGCCGGCTTGTCGCTGCGCGAAATCTCGCCGACCACGGCATAGGAGCTGCGCGGCTGGCCAGCGAGCGCGACGATCCGGTCGCCGCTTCGCAGCGCGTTGTGATTGGGCGACGTGACCGCGACCCGCTCGATCAGCAGGCCCTCGGGCGCGTCGGGCTGATCGGCGCGGATGGTGACGCCGGCGCGGCGCTCCGTCTCGACGCGCTCCAGCCAGACCGGTAACGTCTCATGCTCGGAAAAAAGCACCTGCAACAGCGGAATGACGCTGGAGATGCTGAAGGTGTAGAAGATGCTGACGCCCAGCGCGGCGAGCAGCCCGATAATGAGCGGCCGCCGATGAGGCCCCAAATATCGTGCCGCACGACGAAAATCGGCCAGCCAGACGCCTTCACGAGTCGATTCGGGCATTGGTCGATATCATAGCGTCGCGTGATGCACGTGGGATCGATTGCGGCACGGGACGATGCTCGCCGGACCGCGGTCTGAACCAAGCGTTGCGCCCGGCGTATCGCGGTTAGTCTGCGCCCGCGCCGGCCTATGCTGCCCGGCCTGGCCGAGGCTCGGGCCAAACGCCCCAGTTGGAGAATTGATCCGTGAATCGTGAAATCGCGCTCTCATCGCAGGATATCAGTGACGCCGAAATCAACGCCGTCATCGCCGTGTTGCGCTCCAACCGGCTGAGCCTGGGCCCGAAAGTACCGGAGTTTGAGGCGGCTTTCACGCAGCGGCTGGGGTGCAAACACGCCATCGCCTGCAATAGCGGCACGTCGGGTCTGCATCTGATCTGGCAGGCGATGAACATCGGCCGGGGCGACGAGGTCATCACGACGCCGTTTTCGTTCATCGCCAGCAGCAACAGCATTCTCTTTGTCGACGCCAAGCCGGTGTTTGTGGACATCGACCCGCTGACCTGGCAGATCGACGCGGCGCGCGTCGCGGCCGCGGTCACGCCGCGCAGCAAGGCGATCCTGCCGGTCGACGTGTTCGGGGCCATCCCCGACATGAACGCGATCAACGCCGTGGCGCAGCGTCACCAGCTGCGCGTGCTGGAGGATTGCTGCGAGGCGCTGGGCAGCACCTACCACGGGCGAAACGCCGGCTTGCTCGGCGAGGCCGGCATCTTCGGCTTTTACCCCAACAAACAGATCACGACCGGCGAAGGCGGCATGATCGTCACGAACGACGATCAGATCGCCGCGATGTGCCGCTCGCTGCGCAACCAGGGCCGCGACCCCGATGCCGGCTGGCTGGCCCACGCCCGGCTGGGCTACAACTTCCGCTTGCCCGACATCAACTGCGCCATCGGCGTCGAGCAAATGCGCCGGCTCGATGAAATCCTCGGCAAGCGCGAGCGCGTCGCGAACCTCTACCTCGAGCATCTCCGTGGCGACACGCGCTTTACGTTCATGCAGACACTCCCCGGCGTGAAAATGAGCTGGTTCGTCTTTGTCGTGCGGCTGAATGACGACTACACCCAGACTCACCGCGATGAAATCCAGCGGAAGCTGACCGCCGCCGGCATCGGCAACAACAACTATTTCACGCCGATCCACCTGCAGCCGTTCTATCGCGAACGCTTCGGCTACAAGGCCGGCGACTTCCCCGTGACCGAGGCGCTGGCGGCGCGGACGATCGCGCTGCCCTTCCATAACCACCTGACCCAGGCGGAAATCGCCCACGTGGCCAAGACGTTCAAGGGCCTGCTGTAGCGCATGCTGATCGACACGCACTGTCATTTGACCTACCCCGAGTTGTGTGGGCAGATCGACGCCGTCGTGCAGCGTGCCCGCGCCGCCGGCGTCACGCACATGATCACGGTCGCGACGACGCCGGAGGATGCGCGCCGCGCAGGCCCACTGTTGGCTGCATATGAAGGCTTGGCGCTGGCCGCCGGCATTCATCCGCATGAGGCCGGCAAGGCGACTGCGGAGGACTGTTCGGCGCTGGCGGAGATCCACGCGGCCGGCATCGCGCCGAGAGAGATCGAGAGCCGCGCCGCCGGCGCGCGAAACGAACGGCGCTTTGTGCCGGTGGCCGTGGGCGAGGCGGGGCTGGATTTTCACTACGATTTCGCCCCGCATGACGTGCAGGAGCGCGTCTTTCGAGAACAGATCGAGCTGGCGATTCGCGTCGGCCGCCCCTTGATCATTCACGCGCGTGAATCAGAAGCGCGCGTCTGCGACATCCTGGCTGAATATCGCGAACTGCGCGGGCGCTTTGTCTTTCACTGTTTTTCGGGCGGGCCGGAAATGGCGACGCGCATCCTCGAACTGGGCGGCTGGCTTTCGTTTACCGGCGTCGTCACGTTCAAGAATGCCACGGCCATTCAGGCCGCCGCACAAATCGTCCCGGCTGATCGTATGATGGTGGAGACGGACTCGCCGTACCTGAGTCCGGAGCCGCTGCGCAAGATTCGCCCGAATGAGCCGGCCCACGTGGTCCATACGGCTCGCTTTCTGGCCGATCTACGAGGCGTGACCGCCGCGGCGCTGGCGGCGCAAACCACGGAAAACGCTGTGCGGTTTTTTGCGCTGCCGGCGTCCAGCGACGAAGTTGAATCCTCGCGAACGGCGTGAAGACCGGCCGCCGGGGCGACCCTGTGATGGGCGCATGGCGACCCGGGTAGCGCCCCTCGCGGCAGACCAGGAATATCGGCATGAGCATGGCATTGGTAACGGGCGGTGCGGGTTTCATCGGCGGGCACGTGGTGCGCGGACTGCTCACGAAGGGGCAGCGCGTGCGGGTGCTCGATGACTTCAGCACGGGCTATCGGCACAACCTGGCCGACATCGCGCGCGACATCGAGCTGGTCGAAGGCTCGATCTGCGACCTCGATGCGGTGAAGCGCTGCTGTCAGGGGGTCGAGGTGGTCTATCACATCGCCGCCCGCGCCAGCGTGCCTCGGAGCGTCGAAGACCCGCTTACCGCGCACAACGTCAACATCACCGGCTCGCTCAACGTGTTGATGGCGGCCCGCGATGCCGGCGTCCGCCGCGTCGTCTACTCGGCCAGCAGCAGCGCCTATGGCGACACGCCGGTTCTGCCCAAACGCGAGGACATGCGGCCGCTGCCGCTCTCGCCGTATGCGGTCAGCAAGCTCGCGCCGGAGCAATACTGCACGGTGTGGTCGCACGTCTACGGGTTGGAAACCGTGTCGCTGCGCTACTTCAACGTCTTTGGCCCGCGCCAGGATCCGAACAGCGCCTATGCCGCGGTCATTCCCGCGTTTGTCTCGCGCATGGTGCGCGGCGAGCGGCCGGTCGTCTTTGGCGACGGCGAGCAAAGCCGCGATTTCTGCTATATCGACAACGTGGTCGAGGCCAACCTGCTGGGCGGCTCGACGCCGGGCCTGCGCGGCGAGGTCGTCAACATCGCCTGCGGCGAGCGCACAACGCTGAATGAGATCATCGCGGCAATCAACCAGGCCTTGAACCTCAACGTCACCGCCGAGTATCGCGAGGCCCGCAAGGGCGACGTGCGGCACAGCCTGGCCGACATCAGCGAAGCGAAGCGCGTCCTCGGCTATGCACCGAAGGTCTTCTTTGCCGAAGGGCTGAAGCGCTCGATCGAGTTCTACCACAAGCTGGCCGAAACGCCGCGATAAGATGGGGGCGATGCCGGCGATGCCGTCCGAACCGAACGGCGACCGTGAGGGAGCGATTCGAGTCGAGCCGAGCGGCGATCGGCTGATCGCCCACCAGCAGCGCGCGGAACGCGATAGCCACCCGCGCCGCCCCGCCATTCATGCCGATCGGCGCCACCCTTCACCGCGATCGGCGTGATAGAATAAGGACATGGAAGTCACCGCCAACAACGTCAAGGATGCGACCCCCGCCGGTATCGCTTTACCCGTCTTTGATGCGCCCGCCGCCAATCGCCGCCGCCTGCCGCCCTGGCTGAAGCGTCCGATGCCGACGGGCGAGGTGCTCGAGACCCGCAAGCTCATCAACGGGCTGAAGCTCAACACGGTCTGCGTCGAGGCCCGCTGCCCGAATCTGACCGAATGCTGGTCGCGCGGCACGGCGACGTTCATGATTCTCGGCGAACACTGCACGCGGCGCTGCCACTTCTGTGCGGTCGGCACGCGCAAGCCCGACCCGGTCGAACTGGACGAGCCGGAGCGCCTGGCCGAGGCCGCGGCTCATCTGGGCCTGCGCCACGTCGTCATTACTTCCGTCGCGCGCGACGATCTCAAGGACGAGGGCGCGACGCATTTCGCCCATTGCATCGCGGCCGTCCGGGCCCGCCTGCCGCAGGCGACGATCGAAGTGCTTGTGCCTGATTTTCATGGCAAGCGCGAGTTGATCGACATCGTCGTTATGGCCCGCCCGGAGGTCTACAACCACAACATCGAAACCGTGCGGCGGCTGCAGAAAAAGGCCCGCCCCGCGGCGCGCTATGAGCGCTCACTCGGCGTCCTCCGCACCGTGAAGGAACTCGACCCGCGCATGAAGACCAAGAGCGGCATCATGGTCGGTCTGGGCGAGACGATGGACGAGATTCTCGACACGCTGCGCGACCTGCGCGAGCATCACTGCGACATGCTGACCGTCGGCCAGTATCTGCGCCCCGGCGATGACTATCTTGACGTCGAGCGCTTCTACACACCCGCCGAGTTTGACGAGTTGGGCCAAGCCGCGAAAGAGCTGGGCTTTGAGGCCGTCGCCAGCGGGCCGTTTGTCCGCAGCAGCTACTTCGCCGAGACGCTCTTTGCTGAGACCGACGTGCTGCGGCCGGCCGCTGACGCATGCGGATAACGCTGCGAGTGCGAAGTCAGCTAATCTTTCTGATGATGCCCCGGATAACGGTCTGCGCTAAGACGTCTTCGGTTTTTCTGTAAGGTCGGGGGGTCTGGCGCTCGACGCAGTAATCCGAAAACCATGCCAGATACGCCGTCGGCCACGGAGCAAAACTCAAAAAATACGCCGTCGGCCACGGAGGGCCGACGCTACAGTGCGCGAGGCTGGCACGGCGGGCGCCCTGTAGCGTTGGGGCTCCGTACCCAACGTCGGGTCGGACGGGCATTTGATGCTGGCTGCAAACGCCGTCGGCCACGGAGGGCCGACGCTACAGTGCGCGAGGCTGGCACGGCGGGCGCCCTGTAGCGTTGGGGCTCCGTACCCAACGTCGGGTCGGCCGGGCATTTGATGCTGGCTGCAAACGCCGTCGGCCACGGAGGACGACGCTACAGTGCACACGGCCCCGCGGAGGACGACGCTATTCGTGCCTGCTCGTCGGAGCAGCGCGGTCACGGCTGTGACATGCCACTTTTCCGGCCTCGACATCATTCATCCGGAAAATCGCGCGGCGTCGCGCCGATTTCGATAATGCTGCACGCGAGCAACGGATCAAGTCCGGCTTGCCGGGCGGCCGCCACCAACTCGTCGCTTTCCGCGCCAGGGTTTACGAAAAACTCAGTGGGTCGCTTGGCGGCGATCTCCGGCAGGACTTGCATGCCCAGCGCCGGCGGGAGATACAGCGTCACGCGGGCGATTTGGCCCGGCACGTCGGCCAGCCGTGCGTACGCCGTCAGCCCCTCGATCACGCCACCCTTCGGGTTGATTGGAAAGACCGTCCAACCCGCCCGCAGATAGGCGCGGATGGCCTTGTTGCTGTATTTCGCCCGGTCGGCCGATGCGCCAACCACCGCCACGGTTTTCTGCGACATGGTGTCCTTCCACGGCAGTCTCACTCTGTTTCCATCGATGCGATGAAGATGGTCGAGACAGGCTGCCAGCCTTCCGAGAGCAGGCAAGTCGCCCGCGCGACGCATGCATCTCGACGACAAGAAGAGAGAATGCGTTGCCCCGGTGTCGTTCGTTCAGCCGACCGCCACGATGGCGGCACGCTCGAATGATGATAGGCTACCCATCGCAGACGTGCGGCGTCTGGTCGTGGCTATGATGAATCGCGGCGCGGACCACGCGGATCGGACAAGACGCACCAGGCGGCAGCAGGCGGATCAACAGGCATGGATTTTCTGAGCGGTTCAATACGGCTGTTTGAGATCGCCGGCATCACCGTGCGGATGCACATGCTCTATGTGCTGTGGGTGGTTTTTCAACTGGTGCAATCCGGCGACGGCTGGCGCGATCAAATCATCTTTCAGGCCATGCTGTTTAGCATCATTTTGCTGCATGAATTCGGCCACTGCTTTGCCGCCCGCGCCGTTGACGGCGACGCGCGCGACATTCTGATGTGGCCGCTCGGCGGCCTGGCCTTTGCCCACGCGCCGATGCGCCCCTGGCCGCAATTCTTCACGGTACTTTGCGGGCCGCTGGTGAACGTCGCGCTCTGCCTGCTCGTCATCGTCATCGCCTGCATCGTGAACCAGCATCCGCCGCTGCTGTTCCGCAGTTGGTGGACGCCGATTCTCCCGCCGCTGACCGGCGACAGCGCATGGGAAGGCTATGCCTTTGATTTCTTCATGCTGAATCAGTGGATCTTCATGTTCAACATGCTGCCGATATTCCCGCTCGATGGCGGCCAGCTCTTTCGCGCGATCATCTGGCCGTGGGTGGGGCTGCGCGCGGCGACGATTTACGCGGCCCAGGTCGGCCTGGCCGGCTGTTTTGTGCTGGTGGTGTGGGCCTTTCAGCGCCGCGAAGGATTCAGCATGCTCATCCCGATCGCGATCTTCAGCGCGTTCACATGCTGGCAGCACCTCGAGGCCGCCCGCCGCGGCATGCTCGCCGAGGAATTCACCAGTGTCGATCCTGTGCTGCGCGACAAACGCCGCGTGCGCGGACCGCTGGGCCGCTGGTTTGATCGGCGGCGCGGCGAGCTGATCTCGCGCCGCACCGAGCGCCCCGCCGGCGGGGCCCCCACGGCAGTGCAAAACCCCAATCCCGGCGGGTGGCAGCGCAAGCTCGATGAAGAGGAAGTCTTCAACGCCGAGGTTGATCGCATCCTGGCGAAGGTGCGCGCCGGGGGCATCGCAAGCCTCAGCTATGTCGAGCAGGAAACACTGCGCCAAGCCACGCGCCGCCGTCGTGAGGATGAGGAGCGCTTTTCGCGCGGCGAAATATAGCGCCAGTGCAAAGAGACAACCTCGTGCGAAGGGATGGCATCGCGATTGCCGCGATTCGATCAATCTCGCCCCACCTCTCAATCGCGAAAACCTGATCTGATTCTACTTTTGGCCGTTCTCTCTACCGCGGGCTACGAAATCGGACACGCCGTAAGCTCATTCCTCCAAGACCTTTACAGCCTGATACGGCAGGATGGCGGGCTTTCATTGACGGCGGCGACGCGGGTGCTATTTTGAATGGTGTCTGCTGAAATGCCGAGTGCGGCGACGAAGCGTCGCTGCAACGGGGAACCCAACCGTCGCCAGCGGTGTCCGCCGGCGGCAGGGGCGAATTCGCCGGACCCGCCCTGCGGGAAGGCGAACGTGGATTCAGCTCCGCGAGCCCGTCAGCTAACCTCGTAGGCGTGTGCTGGAGTTCAGTCCCACCATGTTTCCCACATTGATTGACGTTCTCATGCCGTGGCATTCGGTTATCGTTTGCGCGTTGCATTGGCTGCAACAGGCTATTTGATCGCTTTTTCTTGAGCACAAGGGCCGCGCTGCGCGTGTGCGCGCGTCGGCATAGATATCTATTCGCGGCGCGTGGAAGCGCCGCGACGCCGGCCTGTTAAGACCGGCGCGGCAAGACGGGAGATGGCGCGGTCATGACGTGGATTTCGTTGCTCAGCCTCGGGCTGGCATTCGTACTGCTGGTTTATCTCTTCGTGGCGTTGCTCAAGCCGGAGTGGTTCGCATGAACCCGACCGGCTGGATGGAGCTGGGCGTTTTTCTCGGCGCGCTGCTGCTGCTCGCGCCGCCGCTCGGCGCGTATATCGAGCGCGTGCTGGAAGGGCGGACGATCGGGCTGGACGTGATCGGGCGCCCGCTGGAGCAGGTGCTCTATCGCCTATGCGGCGCGGCGGCGCAGGGTGAAATGACATGGCGCGCCTACGTCGCCGCGGTTGTGATGTTCGAACTGCTGGGCGCCGGCGCCGTCGTTGCGCTGCAAATGCTGCAGGATCGTCTGCCGCTCAACCCGGATGCGCTGGCTGCGGTCCCGCTAGATCGGGCGCTGAACACCGCCATCAGCTTCGTCACCAATACCGATTGGCAGAGCTACAGCGGCGAAAACACGCTCAGCCCGCTCACGCAAATGCTGGCGCTGACGGTGCAGAATTTCACGTCGGCGGCGGTCGGCGTGGCGGTCTTTGCCGCGCTGGTGCGCGGCTTCGTACGGAAAAACGCGGCGACGATCGGCAACTTCTGGGTCGATCTGACGCGGGCGACGCTCTATCTGCTGCTGCCGCTGGCGGTGATCTTCGCGCTGGTGCTGGTTTCGCTGGGCGTCGTGCAAACGCTTGCCACTACGACCAGCGTCGCCCTGCTGGAACCGCAGGCGGCGCCGGCGGCGACCGCTGAACGCGCCACCGACGCGATCACGATCGTGACGCAGCCCCTGCCGCTTGGCCCTGCCGCGTCGCAGATCGCCATCAAGCAACTGGGCACGAACGGCGGCGGCTTCTTTGGCGCGAACGCAGCCCATCCGTTCGAAAACCCGACGCCGCTCTCCAATTTTCTGCAATGCCTGGCGATCGTGCTGATCCCCACGGCGCTGACCTTCGCTTTTGGGCGCATGGTCGGCGACCGGCGGCAGGGCTGGGTGTTGCTGGCGGCGATGCTGATCACGTTTGTGCCGCTGTGCGCGCTGTGCATCAGCTCGGAGCAGGGCGGCAATCCGCGCTTGATCGCGACGGCCCAAGGCGCGGCCACCGCCGTCGACGCCACGCGGGGCAATCTCGAAGGCAAGGAGCTGCGCCTCGGCGCGGCGAGCAGCGCGATCTGGGCCTCGGCGACGGCGGCCGCCGCCAATGGCTCGGTGAATGCGATGCATGATTCGTTTACGCCGCTCGGCGGTTTCGTGCCCATGCTGTTGATTCAGCTTGGCGGGGTGATCTTCGGCGGCATCGGCTATGGCATGGCCGGCATGCTGATGTATGCGATCGTCGCGGTCTTTGTCGCCGGCCTGATGATCGGCCGCACTCCTGAGTATCTCGGCAAAAAGATCGAAACGTCGGAGATGCAGATGGCGGCGCTGCTGCTGGTCGTGCCGTGCCTGCCGGTGTTGATCGGAACGGCCCTCGCGGTGACGCTGCCGGCGGGGGCGGCGTCGCTGACCAGCGACGGCGCGCACGGCCTGTCGCAAGCGCTCTACGCGTTCTCATCCGCCGGCTACAACAACGGCAGCGCATTCGCGGGGCTGGCCGCCGATACGCCGTTCTACAACTACTCCACCGCCGCCGCGATGTGGATCGGCCACTGGGCGATCATCATTCCAGCGCTGGCCATCGCCGGCGGGCTGGCGGCGAAGAAACACGTGCCGGTCTCGCCGGGCACGCTGCCGACGCATACGCCGCAGTTCGCGCTGCTGGTGGTGGCGGTGTTGTTCGTGGTTGGGGCTTTGAATTTTGTGCCGGCGCTCGCGCTCGGGCCGGTCGCGGAGCATTTTCAGATGCACGCGGCCGCCGCGCCCAGCGTGAACGCTGCGCCGATTCTTGAAGGGAGCGGTTCGTGAGCGCCCACACGCACACGCGTAAGGCGAAGTTGCTGGAGCCGGCGATCGTGCGGCGGGCCTTGCTGGCGTCGCTGGTGCGGCTGAATCCGCGTTATCAATATCGCAACCCCGTGATGCTGGTCGTGTGGCTGGGCGCGGTGCTGACGAGCGTGCTGCTGGCTGAGGCCTGGCTCGGCCGTGGCGAAGCCCCGGCGCTGTTCATCGGGCAGATTTGCCTGTGGCTCTGGTTTACGTTGCTGTTTTCCAATTTTGCGGAGGCCCTCGCCGAGGGCCGCGGCAAGGCCCAGGCCGACACGCTCCGCCGGGCGCGCACCACCACGCTCGCCAAGCGGCTCAAGAGCGCCGACCGCGACGCGCCGCACGAGGCCGTACCTGCCTCTGAGCTGCGCAAAGAGCACATCGTGCTGGTCGAAGCGGGCGACACCATCCCCGCCGACGGTGAAGTGATCGTCGGCGTGGCCAGCGTGGATGAATCCGCCGTCACTGGCGAATCGGCCCCCGTCGTGCGCGAATCCGGCGGCGATCGCAGCTCCGTCACCGGCGGCACGCGCGTGCTGTCGGATTGGATCGTCGTGCGCGTCACCGCCAACCCCGGCGAGACGTTTCTCGACCGCATGATCGGCCTGGTCGAAGGCGCCAAGCGCCAGAAAACCCCCAACGAAATCGCGCTGAACATCCTGCTGATCACGTTTACGATCGCGTTCCTCGTAACGACCGTGACACTTGTGCCGATGACGATCTATAGCGCCCGCAGCGGCGGCGAGCCGCTTTCGCTGACTGCGGCCATCGCGCTGCTCATCTGCCTGATTCCGACGACGATCGGCGGCCTGCTCGGCGCGATCGGCATCGGCGGCATGGACCGGCTGATCCGCGCCAACGTCATCGCGATGTCGGGCCGCGCGGTCGAGGCCGCCGGCGACGTCGACGTGCTGCTGCTCGACAAGACCGGCACGATCACGCTCGGCAACCGCCAGGCGGTCGAGTTTGTTCCCGCCGAGGGCGTGCCTGTCGAGTCTCTCGCCGATGCGGCCCAGCTCTCTTCACTCGCCGACGAGACGCCCGAGGGCCGCAGCATCGTGGTGCTCGCGAAGGAGCGCTATGGCCTGCGGCAGCGCGACATTCACGGCCTCGGCGCGACATTCGTGCCCTTCTCGGCGCAAACGCGCATGAGCGGTGTGAACCTGCCCGACGGCGCCGAAATCCGCAAAGGCGCCGCCGACGCCGTCCGCACATGGGTTGAGACGAACGGCGGGCGCTATCCGACCGCGATCACGACCGCCGTCGAGACCATCGCCAAGAAGGGCGGCACGCCGCTCGTCGTCGCGACGCGCCAGCAGGTGCTGGGCGTGATTTATCTCAAAGACATCGTCAAAGGCGGCATGAAGGAGCGCTTCGCACAGTTGCGCACGATGGGCATTCGCACAGTCATGATCACCGGTGACAATCCGCTGACCGCCGCAGCCATCGCCGCGGAGGCCGGCGTCGATGACTTTCTCGCGCAGGCCACGCCGGAAGCCAAGCTCAGGCTCATCCGCGAATATCAGGGCGGCGGCCGACTGGTCGCAATGACCGGCGACGGCACCAATGACGCCCCCGCCCTGGCCCAGGCCGACGTGGCCGTCGCGATGAACACCGGCACGCAGGCCGCCAAGGAGGCCGGCAACATGGTCGATCTCGACAGCAACCCGACCAAGCTGATCGAGATCGTCGGCATCGGCAAGCAATTGCTGATGACGCGCGGCGCGCTCACGACGTTCAGCCTGGCCAACGATATCGCCAAGTATTTTGCGATCATTCCGGCGGCCTTTATCTCGACCTATCCGCAGATGGAGGCGCTCAACGTCATGCGGCTCGCCACGCCGGCGAGCGCGATCCTCTCGTCGGTGATCTTCAACGCGCTGGTGATCGTCGCGCTGATTCCGCTGGCGCTGCGTGGCGTGGCGTATCGCCCGGCCCCCGCGGCCCGGCTGTTGCGCGACAATCTGTTGATCTACGGGCTGGGCGGGCTAATCGTGCCCTTTGTCGGGATCAAGGCGATCGATCTGGCGCTGGTGGTGCTGAGGTTGGCCTGATGCGGTCTCTGGGTTGCTGTAGCGTCGTCCGCACCATGGCGGACGACGTTGAGGAAACGGACTCATGAATGCGATGCTGGGACAACTGCGACCCGCGCTGGTCGCCCTGCTGACAACAACGCTCTTGACCGGCCTGGCTTATCCCCTCGCCATCACTGGCGTCGCGGAGGTCGTATTCCCGCGACAGGCGCGCGGAAGCATAATCGTGCGTGACGGCAAGGCCATCGGGTCTGAGCTGATCGGGCAGGATTTTCGCGACGAGAAATACTTCTGGCCGCGACCGTCGGCCACGACGCCGCGGCCCTACACCGCGCTCGATCGCGGCGCGGGCGGCTGTGGCGCGGGGTCCAATCTTGGGCCGCTGCATCCAGCGTTGCACGCGCGCGTCGCGGCGCGGATCGGCGCCCTACGCGCCGCGCATCCGGAGAACGCCGGGCCGATTCCGATTGATCTCGTCACGGCTTCGGCCAGCGGGCTTGACCCGCATATCAGCCCCGCCGCCGCCGAGTATCAGGCCGCGCGCGTCGCCCGCGTGCGCGGCGTGCCGCTGGAGCGCATCCGCGAACTGATTGGCCGCCATACATCGCCGCGGGCGCTGGGCATGCTGGGCGAGCCAACGGTGCATGTGCTGAAACTGAATTTGGCGCTCGATGAAGAGACACACTGAAGAAGGCCCCGGATAAGTCAGCCACGATTGATGTAACGCGTGGCGGTCTATCTCGTGACGAAGTCCATTCCGTAGCGTCGGCGGCTCCGTCCCCGACGCCGGGTCGGGCGCACGTAATGTCACAACAGTACACGCCGTCGGCCACGTAGGGCCGACGCTACAGACGATCACACACCATGGTGTGAGCACGCACTACGACGCGAGGTCCACGCCCTTCGCCTGCGCGGTCAGCAGCGCCGCGTCATAGCCCGCATCCGCGTGGCGAATCACGCCCATCGCCGGGTCGGCGGTCAAGACGCGCTGCAGCCGGCGCGCCGCTTCGGAGGTGCCGTCGGCGACGATCACCTGGCCGGCGTGAATGCTGTAGCCCATGCCCACGCCGCCGCCGTGGTGGACGCTAACCCAACTCGCGCCGCAGGCCGTGTTGAGCAGCGCGTTGAGGATCGGCCAGTCGGCGACAGCGTCAGAGCCGTCCTTCATCGCTTCGGTTTCGCGGTTGGGGCTGGCGACGCTGCCGCAATCCAAATGGTCGCGGCCGATGACGATTGGCGCGCCGACGCGGCCGCTGCGCACCAGCTCATTGAAGATCAGCCCCATCTTCGCCCGCTGACCATACTTCAGCCAACAAATCCGCGCGGGCAGACCTTGAAATGCGACCTTCTCGCCCGCCATCCGAATCCAGCGGCAAAGGTGCTCCTCGTCCGGGAAGGTCTCGAGCACGGCCTGGTCGGTAACGGCGATGTCGTGCGGATCGCCGGAGAGCGCTGCCCAGCGAAACGGCCCGCTGCCCTCGCAAAAGAGCGGGCGGATGTACTCCGGCACGAAGCCGGGAATCTGGAAAGGGTCGAAGATCGTGGGAATGTGCGAAGGCGGCAATGTGGGAACGGATGATGCTGTGAGAGTGGACGGCGTGTTCGAGGCCGTCCTCCTCGATGAAGCGGCGTCGCGGGAGCTAATCGCGGGCGCGTACCAGCCGCGCTCCACGGCTTCTTTGGCGTGGCCGCGCAGATTGTTGCCATAGTCGAACGTGATCGCGCCGCGCGACTGCAACTCGAGCAGCAGCGCGATGTGTGCGGCCATCGTGCGATAGGATTCGCGCGTGTAGCGGTCCGGGTCGGCGACGCGCAGGGCCAGCGCCGTCTCGTAAGACATGCCGTCCGGAACATAGCCCGTCAGCGGATCGTGCGCCGAGGTCTGGTCGGTCAGCACCTCCGGCGTGCAGTCTCGTGCGATCAATTCCGCGAGCAACGTGGTGATGTTGCCCACGAAGCCGATGGAGACAGCTTGCTGGCTGCGCTTCGCCGAGAGCGCCCAACCCAAAGCCTCCTCTAGTGAATCGGTGATGCGATCGATATAGCGCGTCGCGAGGCGCTTCTCAATCCGGCTGCGATCCACGTCGGCCCCGAGAAACACGCCGCCGTTCATCGTCGCCGCGAGCGGCTGTGCCCCGCCCATGCCGCCGAGGCCGCCGCTGACGACCAAGCGCCCCTTCAGCGTGCCGCCGAAGTGCTTGCGGGCGCAGGCGGCGAAGGTCTCATAGGTTCCCTGCAGGATGCCCTGCGTGCCGATGTAGATCCAACTGCCCGCGGTCATCTGCCCATACATCATCAGGCCGAGCGCTTCGAGTCGGCGGAACTCGTCCCACGTGGCCCATTTGGGCACAAGCATGCTGTTGCTGATCAAGACGCGCGGGGCATCGGCGTGGGTCTTGATGACGCCGACGGCGCGGCCGCTCTGCACGAGCAGCGTCTCGTCGCTTTCGAGCCGGCGGAGCGCCTCGACGATTCGCTCAAAATCGGCCCATGAGCGGGCGGCCTTGCCGATGCCGCCGTAGACGATCAACTCTTCGGGCCGCTCGGCGACCTCGGGGTCGAGGTTGTTCATCAGCATGCGCAAGGCGGCTTCCTGGAGCCAGCCCTTGCAGGAAAGTTGCGTGCCGCGCGGGGCGCGGAGAACGGGGGCGTCAGCGACGGCATTCATGAGAGGCACTCGTGATCAGGGTGGTCGTGCGTCATGCTGCGATTATACGGCTGCGTTGCGGCGGGTGATTTCGGGTCTTTTGCGTTCGACCGTGCGGGCCTGCCGCTCCGCCGCCAGTTGCCTGGTCGCCTTCAGCCGGCCGGCCCATGCCACCGGGCTACGGCCGAAGGTGGGCGGGCGATCGGCCCATCGCTGCTCATTGCGGGGCAGTCTATTCAAGCGGCATTGGCCGGTCTTGAGACCTTCCCGCGCCATGTAGCGTAAATCTGGGTCTGGGGGCGCCCCGGCCCGCGTACAATATGTACAGATGCCCGTCCGCCGCATCGACGCCTGACAGCACGACAGGGCCGCTGCCGGCGCGCGAAGCCAAGACATGTCGGAGGCGGGCGCATGCGGTTCGCGCTCGACAGCGCCGGGCGCAACCCCCGCAGACACTTACCCCACGAGCAAAAACAATGCCGCGGATTGATTGGCGATCGGCGTCATACCTACGATTGAGTAGCTGGTTAAGCCAGACGATATTCGCTGCGCCCGTCGTCAAGATCGCGGAGTCTCCAGCGTGTTGCCCGATGACGCCACCTGCCTCAATTGCCGCTACGCGCTTCGCGGTTTGAGCAGCCGCCGCTGCCCCGAATGCGGCCGTCCGTTCCACCCAGACGCTCCGGATTCATACGCACAACCCGGTCGTCGATTGATCAAGCCGATGACGCCACCCTTCGTCACGGCACAGCTCTCCGTCATGTTGGCGATTGTCATGGTCCTCACGCGTTTCGATCCTTTTCCGCAGGATTTTCACCGCCTGAGCTGGCTACCGCTCACGATGCTGCTTGCGCACTGGTGCTACCTGCACTTTCGCATTCGCTATTACACCAGGATGGGCAGTGAGCGCGTGTTGCGAGAACTGCGGGCTGCAGCGGGCGTGTGGCGGGCCTACACGGTCGCCATCTGGCTGGCCGTGGCGGTTTTCCTCTATCCCATACCGGCGGCGGTTCGATTCTATCTAAGCTGGCCATTCCTGGAGCGACAGGCACAATCGCACCTGCACGCCCCAGCAACCAGCGACAGCACGCACTGGCTCGGCCTCTGGCATGTGCAGCGCATCTGGGGGCGCGGCCAGGGCTTTGTGTGGTTTCAGTACAAGTTCGGCGAATCGAACTGCCCCTATGGCATCGTCCGTTATGCAACGAATCCGGCCGACGCTCAGCGCCCCGCCGGGGCCGACCGTATTTGGTTGACGCCGCACTGGTGCTTTGAGATTTGGTGATGCCAGACGCCAGCCCCACCGTGCTGGAAAAAACTCGCCGCCGCCCGCGGATCAAGAAGACTGGATCGGCGGGCGGCGGCGTAATTGTCTGTGGCTGTCGGCCTCACGGTCGTCCACGCAAGCCCCGCAGCGTTATGACACCTTCATCTTTTCGGCCTTCTCCGCTGCCATCTCGATCGCACCGACGTACATGAAGGCCTGCTCCGGCAGATGGTCCCACTTGCCGTCGCACAGCTCGCGGAAGCTGCGGATGGTGTCTTCGCGCTTGGTATAGTTGCCGGGGAAGCCGGTGAACACTTCGGCCACGAAGAACGGCTGGCTGAAGAAGCGCTCGATCTTGCGGGCGCGGCCGACGATCAGCTTGTCCTCTTCGCTCAGCTCTTCGACGCCGAGAATCGCGATGATGTCCTGCAAGCTGCGGTAGCGCTGCAGAATCTGCTGCACGCGCTTGGCAACGTCGTAGTGCTCCTGACCGATGATGCCGGGGTCGAGAATGCGCGAACTGCTGGCAAGCGGGTCGATCGCGGGATAGATGCCCTTCTCCGCGATGCTGCGCTCCAAGACGATGAAGGCGTCAAGGTGCGTAAAGGTCGTCGCCGGGGCCGGGTCGGTCAAGTCGTCCGCCGGCACATAGACGGCCTGCACCGATGTCACCGCGCCCTGCCGCGTCGACGTGATGCGCTCTTGCAACTCGCCCATTTCCGTCGCGAGCGTCGGCTGATAACCGACCGCCGACGGCATGCGGCCCAGCAGCGCCGACACTTCGGAAC
>CAYQLG010000023.1:0-43029 GCA_964418235.1 uncultured Planctomycetales bacterium | reverse complement strand
GGCAGACCGCCCGGCTCGCGCGCCAGCGCATCCCACGCGATCGGCCACAGCGTCGCGAGCGGGTCCGCCCCAGTGTCGGGACGGACACACTGCCCGCCGCCAGCCGTAGCTGTCGCTAGGTGACTCATGCGACGGCCTCCTGACTCGTAGCTACTACCGTCCCGGGCGATTCGGTCTCAGCAAAAAGTACGACCTGCCCGAAATCGACGCCCAGGGCTGTTGCGATGCCGTGCAGGGTGCGCAAGCTGACGGCTGCCCCTCGAACTGCGCTGCTGAGCGTTGCGGCTGAGATACCGGCGCGTACTGCGAGTTGCTCACGCGATAGCCCCCTTTCTCGCCGCATCGCCTCGACAAGTTCTGCTCGGATGAAGTGCTTGATTCGCATTTATGTCACCAAAAATTAGGATAGCACAACCAAATGTTTTGTCAACCACAATTGCGCAAACTATTACGCATCCCCTATAAAAAAAGAATTTGACACACTATCCTATTTTTTGTATGAGCGATCCGAGTCAGTTCAGGGCTTTGCTACGCGCTGTCATGGCTGAAGATGGCCGGTCGGCCCGGCGGATTTCGCTTGAAGCTGAACTCAGCAGCAACTATGTTAATAATCTCTTGCGGGGAATTTCTCTCCCAAGCGCCGCTTCGCTTCGCAAGATTTGCACAGCTTTGGGCTTGTCGGATGCGCGCGCCGCCGAGTTGCGCCAAGCCGCCGGCATCGACCCGCCCGCCGGTTCAGCCCCCGCCGAGATTGAAGCCCGTAACGCCGCCTGGCGGCCCTTGCTATATATCCTAGTAAATCACATTTCCTTACCACGTTTCGAATTTCTAGAATTGATCGAGAGTCGCCGCGTTCCCGCGCCCGCGCGCGCGCTGCTCTCCGCCGCCGCCAACGCCCCCCACGCGCTCGATTTTGCATGCGTGGTTCGCGACGTTACATTACCTGATTGGATTCGTGCCCGGCTGGATTCAGCCTTCGGCGGCGCACCGCTCGCCGCGCTGCATTCGCTGGCGCACCATGAAAAGTCGTACAACGATCTCGCGCGTGGATTGGGAGACCGCACGGATGCGCCCCGCTATCGCTGGCCCGAGCTGTCTGTTTGCACCTGGCTGCTCGACGCCTACAACGCGCCGCGCCGGCCTCTCGGCGATCTCACCCACGCCATCCTCACCGACGCCCATGATTTCAACTTCGGTGTTGCCTACTTCCCCCCGCTCTACTGGCACGCCTGCCGCGCTTGGCCTTTTGAAAAGGTCCGGCTTCCCTACGGCCGCATCGGCCCCGATGCGCAGCGCCGGCTCTACGACGCGGTGCGCGCCGGATTGTCCCTCGATGAAATGGCGCAATCGCTCACCGGCTCCGGGCCGCTGGGTGAGCAGCTTGCCCGAATCAAGCCGCTCCGCCCGACACCTTCAGCGGTCATGCGTGGTTTGCACAAGCAGGCGGAACTTCCCGAAAGCACATTGCCGACCGGAGCAGTCTACGACCATCTTGACCGCTCCGAATTTCTGGCCCGCTTCCCGCTCCTCACGATCGCCCTCGATGAATTCAAGCAGCGCGGCCGTGCGCTCGATCATCCCTACTGGAATGCCTGGCGTCACTTTTTCCAGCAGAGCTTTCTCCCCCGTTTCCGTAAACACGGCTGGAGCGAAGCCGATCCGCCGCTCTGCCCCGACCGCTATCAGCATGTTCGCTTCGGAACGCGTGCCTTCCGTGACGCGGAATGCGACGACCCGGACACGTTGGATTCATTCACGGAACGGCACACGGTCGATCAGATCGCTGCTTCTCTGGCCGGTTCGATCGGTGCGGGCGAGTGGCCGCGCATCCTGGCAGTCGCCGAGCTGGTCATGTCCGACTCAGAGCAAGCGGGCTACGCGCTCCGGTCCAGTGATAATTGGCTGTCCGTTATCAGGGCGCTCGACGCTCAACGACGTAGTGAACTCAAGCGCCTGCTCGCCGACCGCGCCCCGAAGATTGTCGCCGGCCCCGCGTCCATCCAGATGCACGGCGTCCGCGTGCCGGTCCATCCCGACCGCCGCGCCGACTGGCCGACGCCGCACTTCGATCTATTCCCGGATCAAGTCATCGAGATATTCGACTACCCCGGCGTCGAACCCAATAGCTGTATGGCCGAGCTGCGCATCCCCGACCGGTTCGCGCCGCACACGCTCGGCTTGTCAGTATCTCCCGCCTGGCTCCGCGCCGCGCTCGAGCACTGTCGCGACCTTGACCGCCGGGCGCTCAGCGCCGCCCGCGCCACCGCCGGGATCATCGCCGCCCGCGCCGTCGCCGGCCAAACAACCCAGCCCGACGCTCGCCCGGCTAACCCAAGTCCGGCCGCCCCAAACCCGGCCAGCTCTCCCGCCGGCCAGCCATCCGAGCATCGCGGCGGCCAGCAGCGCCGCGACCAGCAGAGCCGCGACCGTAAGGAAGCGGTCTTCGAACCCGCTTCGGCCCGACCAACCGCCGGCCAAACAACCCAGCCCGACGCTCGCCCGGCTAACCCGACTTCGGCCAGCTCTCCCGCCGGCCAGCCATCCGAGCAGCGCGGCGACCAGCAGCGCCGCGACCGTAAGGAAGCGGGCATCGACCCAGCCCCGGCCCGACCAATCGCCGGTCAGCCGCCCGCGACCGACCCAAGCCCGGCTAACCCGACTTCGGCCAGCTCTCCCGCCGGCGAATCCGAATCACCCCCCGGCCCGCCCCCGCCCGGCCCAGCCGATACCCCCAGCGACCCAGCGCCACAACCCGGCCCACCCCGCCGCCGGCGTCGCGGCCCAGCCGAGCGGCAATAGCAGCACCCGGCATCGCCCCGCCGCCGGTGCGCCGATCCAGCCGGCTCATCCGATCCGCCCGGCCCATCACCCCCGCCAGACGCGCAACAAGACAGCCGTCCAGCCCCGCCCGATCCGCCCGGCCCACCCCGTCATCGCGACCCTCTCGAACACCCTTCGAACAACCCGCCCAGTTCGCCCGATAACCGCCGAAAACGGGACAACTATTTCTGCGTTGTCCCGGGACACCCCGGGACAACACCCCCATTGGCGCTATCAGGAACGCGGTTTTCGGGACAAGTATTTCTGCGTGCGCCGGCCCCCGGCCCGCATATTCGCGAATTTCGGCCATAAACCGTTATTTAATGGCGACTTAAGGTCAAATAACGCCCCATTCTCTTTGCCCCGCCGAACGCGCATAAGTCATTTTTTGACAAGCATTTGCCGCCTTTGACCCGCCCGGCCTTTCCGGCACTTTTGCCTAGCCATCTATTTCTGCGTTAGCTAACTAACCTAGGCATCGCTTTCTGAGTGCGCTAGTGTCCACCACGTGGCGACATTTGTAACATCATATAATCAAATCGTTTATGTCGATTTTTGCAGGGACGGTTGGGGCCGTTGACGGACGCTGCCACAATATGTTCGACTTGGATGGGCCTTCTGCCCGGAACAAGAAGCCAGACGTGCGCTCCGGCGGCCGCCTTGGGTGGCTGGTCGAGGGTGTCTGCGTGTACAAACCGGGCTGTTGGCTGCCGTGCTTCGTAACGGCCATGATGCATGACTCTTTCATTGCTGGACGGTGACAGGCGATGCGACGAATGACTCTCCTCCCGCCGAACTCGACGCCCTCACGGCCGGCCATCGGGCCGCACCGTCGCCGGGCGACGATTTTGTTGATGATCGTCGGCTTGTTGGCGATGCTGTTCATCATCGTGGCCGCGTACATCACGCTGGCCCGGTCGGAGCGCCAGGCCAGCCGGCAGTACTCGGAAGGCGAACAGATCGAGAAGATTCTCGACACGGTCAATCGCGTGGTGCTCAGCACGATCCGCAGCTCGATGGATAACGACGAGGGGCGGCCCTTCTCCGGCGGCGAATCGGCCAGTGAGCGCGCCGCCGGTCAGCAGCGGATTTTCTCGACGCCGGGCGCGGCTGGCATTTTGTTTAGCAGCGGTTATTCCGGTCCCGGCCAGATCGAGCAGGTGACGCGGCCGGTGCATTTCACGCGGTCGAATTATTCGCTGGAGACGATTCCCGGGGCGCGTGGCAGCGAATGGCTGGCGTCGATCTCGCCCGTGCCGACCGTGGGCACCGGCACAGTTACCGATCGTCAGGAGGAGTTGCGCGGATTGGGCCGGGTGGTCTATCCGGCCGTGTCCAATTTCAACGGCCGCAGCGCGCCGACGACCGGCACGCCGCTGAGTCGTCTATTCCGCGATTATCTCAACGGCGACGAAGTGCAGGGCTTCACCGAGTTTTCGGTGCGCATCGATCCGACGCTGCCGCTGGGCGTTCCGGCTAATGCTGATCTGGTCGCCAATACCAAAGAGGTCTTTCAGGACGCGGACGGCGACGGCGTTCCGGATAGTGATTTCGCCGGCTGCGCTCCGCTCACGCAGGTGGCGAACGCGATGGCCGGTGCGCCGCTGGTCGTGCCGGGGTTGGACAATCCGGCCTTCTCGTTCAGCGATCGGCGTCAGCCGGCGCTGGCCTCGGCGGCGGCGTTGGAATCGGCCGGCGCCGAGTGGCGCGTGGCGGAGAATTTTGAGAACAACGCGTTGTACGAAGTGGCGGCGAAGGTCATCGCCCATGGCGGCCTGGTTTCGCTCGATTCGCCACCGGGGCAGACGGCGGGCCACTCCAATCGAGAGTTTACGCTGCGCATGTTCCAGTGGCTGATGCACGAAAGCGACGTTCCGCCGATCAGCAGCCTCTCGACGCTCAATAACGACGAAATTTTTCGGCGACTCCATCAGCAGGCGGCCGCGATCGAGCCGCTGCTGCGACGGCGCGGCGGCCGGTTGCGCAATCAGGATTTGTCGACCTCGCCGCAGGCGCTGCGGGCGCTATCGCAGGAGTTCCCTTATACGTTTGTGCGGAACAACCTCCTCGGGGGCGTGGGCGGCGCGGTGCCGCTGAAAGCGGATAACTGGCAGCGCTTCAATCTGGCCAACTACAGCGGTGCGGCCTATTCGCTGGAGTGGCATGCGTGGCAGCTCGCGAACATGCCGGATGCGGTTGACTATGTCGCCGCGACGGCGCCAGTGCAGCGCGCCGACGTGATGCGCGGCTTTGCGCGACGAGGTGAGATCACGACGATCAGCTATAGCGACGATTTGGCGCGCGACTTGTCGCCGACGATTCCGCCGGAACCGACCGCGTCGGCGGCGCTGCCCTTGCTCGAGCGGCAAATCCGCGTGGCGGGCCGCGTCGGCGTGGAGCCGGGTGAGTTGAAGTTCTATCTCGGCGATCTTTGCGGCAATACCTCGCCGGTCGATCCCGGTTTCGCGGGCTTGTTTACGCCGGGCTCGCCAGTCTACGACCCGCTGACCAGCGATCGTGTTTTTGCCAAGTTGGCGCGTTACTTCACCGAGATGCTCAGCGCCCACGGCGATTGGACTGACTATGCCCCTGAGCGCACCGCGTACGACCGTGAAAACATGACGCTCACGCGGCAGGCCAGCATGCTCGCGGTCAACACCATGGCGTTTGCCACGCCGCGCTGGCCGCGCGGCTCGACGCGACCGGGCTACATCGACGTGGTCTCGGCAGTCGGGCGCGACGGAAATCGCTATTTTGGCTATGCGCCGCAGCCGTTCATCACCGAGGTCATCGTCTATCGGCATGGCGAGGCCGGCGCCGGCGCGACCGGCCGGCCGAATTCGATCGCACTGGCGATCGAGCTGTTCAACCCCAATGACCCGGGCGGATATGACCCGAACGACCCGATCGGCAGTCTGGCCAACCCGCTGGGCGATGATCAGGCGATCTGGCTGCCGCAATTCGGCATCAGCATCAATGACGGCCCGATCGTTCAATTGGTCAACAATGCAGAGTCCGGAGCGCGGCCGTTTACCGTGACCGGCTTGCCGGTGGTGTTGCCGACCCAGCCGCGGCTGGGCGGACGGCAATTCATGACGGTGTTTTTCGAGAACGCGACCGGTCCGGGCGTGACAACGCCACAAAGCGGATTTTTCCAGAGTCAGATGCCAGGTGCGCCATCGATTGTGTTGAGTGATGGCGCCCGTCTGGCGGTGCTCGACGCGCCGGTGCGTCCGCCGCCGGGGCCGGGCGTGACGCGTGAGGGGCCTGATCCGGTGATGCTGACGGTGCGGCTGTGGCGCGGTCGTCAGCAGGGTCTGGCGTCGGATGGTCCGTTGCGCGTGCCGCCGCTGTCGCCGGTCAATCCTCGGGAGTTGGCGCTGGTGGATGAGTTCCGCCTGCCGACGCCGGAGTTCTACGAGCCGCGGCTGGATCCGCCTGGGCCGCCCGATCCTAATGATGCGTATGACCCGCCGACGAATTGGAGTGGCGCGTTCACGCAGGGCTTTCGCGACATGACGCCTTCGCACTTCGACAGCCTGGTGCGGGCGGATGCGTGGGGCGTCGCATTCGGCAAGTATGGTCCGGGCGGTCCGAATGCGCCGATGCGCAGCGTGGTGGTGGACGGCTCTTCGCCGGGCGTGGGCGTTGATAGTTGGGATGACGTGGCCCCGCGCTGGCGCTGCGTCTCGACCAAGGAGATCGACGACACCTACATTGAATCGGGCACGGATCGTTACAACCGGCTGCGCAATGAGCCGCTGTTTGACGCGGCCCGCGACACCGGACCGGAAGACAATGGCGAGCGTCCGATTCTGACATCGCTGAACCACCCCGATCCGCGACCGCAGGTTCCTTCGCCCAGTCCGTGCACCGCGCCGCGTCTTGTCGCCGCGCCGCAGATTCCGCTCTTCTCGATGAACGCGGAAGCCGGAATCGCGACGAACATCCACGGCATGGATCGGCCGAATTCATTCCCGACGGTCGGCTTCATGCTCTATGTGTCGCGCTATTCGCACCTGCTCGAATATCCGTTTGATCCGACGATCGATCCCGACACGCGGCCATTCACCCCGTTGCAGTATCGGCCGCTGACGCGGACGCACGAGCAGGAATTTTTTGATCGCAACTACACGCTTGATCTTTGCGCGGAGACGGCGGCGGCGGCCTATCCGCATGATTTCGGCCACATGCCGATCCTGCGCAGCCGGCGTTCGATCAGCCCGACCGTGCCTTCGCCGGATCAGGAGACGGTCGACGGCGGCTACTTTGATGACAATCGCGCGGGCCGCGTGCCGTGGGGCATGCTTGTGTTCGACTATTTCACGACCTACAACCCGGCCCTCGACGGCGACCCTTATCGCGTTCCCGGTCGCATCGACGTGAATGCCGCCTCGTGGTATGTGCTCGCGGGTCTGCCGGTCATCGGCCCGAACCCGCCCGGCCCGATCCCGGGCGAGCCGCGCGCCGGCGTCGAGACTCTGCCGGCGATCAGCCGCCTCGCCTCGCCGACGTTCTGGGATGGCGCCGTCGGCGGATTGCTCGGGTTCGATGAAGCCGTGCGCACGCACCAGGATCCTTTCAACGGGCAGAATTTCTTCCTGCGGCGTTTTCCCTCGGCGGCAGAGGGCAGCGGCGCGGCCGGTTGGCGACCGACGCTGCTGCGCGACGCCGGTCCGGGCCTGTCGCCGGCGCCGGCGCTGCCCATTGCGCAACCGGCCGGCGTGGCGAGCCCGACCTGGCATCTGGGTCCGCAGCTCGCCTGCGCACTCACCTCGTACCGCGACCGTCTGCCCACCATCTATTTGTCAAGCGAAAGCCTCTTCGACACTGCTCACAACCGCACGCCGGATATTCGCCCCGACACGCCGACCACGATTCATCGCGGCTTCGTGACGCTGGGAGAATTGCTGGCGGTTCCGGGCTTTGATCTGGAGCATCAGCGTTCGTCGACGGCGAGCCTGGTCGGGCCGCTCTTCCCGACGGGCGGCAAGCAGAAGCGCGACTTCATGCGCACCGTGTCGCTCTTGGCGCTGCTGGATACGCACTTTCTAACGACGCGCAGCAACACCTTCACGGCCTATGTCACAGTGACGAACCGCCGCGATCCGGACAAGAGCATCCGCTCGCAGACGACATTTGACCGGTCTAACATCCTGCCGCGCTCCGTGCAGGCTAGCGATAGCGGCGGCCTGCCGGTAGCGGTTCCGGTCTATTCGAATGAACTGCCGCGCATTATCGCCGAACAGCAAGTGAGTTACCTGAATGCCCGCTATGATAATTAGTGAAGTGTCGGCGGCTAATTCATGCCGACCGGTTTGTGATTGAGAAGAATCGTGAGGCCGGCGGCGCTTGTGTGTGTATGCCACCAGTTGCGAGGCCGGGCCGAGAGAAAAAATGCTGACTCCTCCTCCTCCCTTTGACCAAGGGCGCGAGGGACACGCCGCGACTGAGCATCGCTGGGATGGCAGTCGCGGTTTTCTTTTTTCTTCGAGCAGCGCAGCGGGTTGGATATCCAATCAGCGACATCTGTTTGCACAGGGGATGATGAGGATGGTTGCGTCATGCGTTGTGTGCGCGTGGCAGGCTTGCGGTCGTACTGCGATCTCTCCCGCGGTCCGGACTCCTGGCTCGCAGAGAAGTTATGTGCTCGTCGGGCGGTCGGCGTCCAGTTGGTAGGTAGGAACGGGCCTTGTGTTCATCGCTGATTCCGCTCGAATTTTCGCCGTCATGAGAGTCGGATGCCGCTCATGATGGCCTTGCGGCGAAGTCGACTTCATCGATCGAGCCGGCTTGAGTGGCTGAGCCGGCTTCTGCCGGACTTGCGAAGCGGGCAACGTCCGCAGCGCGATCGGAGCCGCAAGTCCGGCTAAAGCCGGCTGAGAACTCCCACAAGCAAAACGGATCGCGTTGTTTTTCCTCCGCCACCAACTGAAGTTGGTGGCAGAGACCGACCGGCTGAAGCCGGTCCGCCGCGATGTCATCCACTCAACTTGGATCGATCCATCTGCCCGGCCAGCACGCGCTAGCTGGCTCAACCCGGACGAAATGTGGGGCGGCATATAGCCTGGATCGAACCATCTGCTCGGCCAGCACGCGAATTGCGGACGAAAGCAGGCATGTAAGGAGTGCCCGAGCGCGTATCGCCCAACGGATTCGAGCGGGTGCATCAACAGACTTAACTACCAACGTGACGCCGACCCTTGTCGGGCAGGGCAGCTCCCGCGCTAGTCAGAACCAGTTGAAATTCCTATACTCCAAGACGGCTGCAAGACTTCAACGCCGCTCGTTGCTTCCCGACGGCGGCGGCATGATCCGCATAACCGATTGAGTTCTGGGAATGAAAGGAATCGCTCCCATGCTCTCCACTGCCCAGGCGAAACGACCCATGACTTCGACCGGCGCGCTTCGCGTCACTGTCCTGGCCGGCGGCCCCAGTGCCGAGCGCGCTGTCAGTCTCGACTCTGGCAATGCGATCGCCGCGGCTTTGCGTCGGCGCGGACATGACGTCTTTCTCAGCGACATCTCGCCGCAGAATCTGGTCGCGCTCGATCACGCGGCGGACGTGGTTTTCCCGGCGCTGCACGGTTCATTCGGCGAAGACGGCACTGTGCAGCGGTTGTTGGAGCAGCGCGGGTTGCCGTTTGTCGGGTCGGATTCGCGCGCATCGAGCATCGCGATCGACAAGATCGAGACGAAGCGGCTGGCGTTTGATCTCGACATTCCGACGCCGCCGTTTGAAGAGCGTGCTCGTTCGCATCCGCGCATCGACGAATTGCCGATGTTCGGCGCGCCGCTGGTCGTGAAGCCGGTCGATCAGGGCAGCAGCGTCGCGACGAGCCTGGTGAAGAGCGCGGCGGAATTCGCGCCGGCCTTGAAAAAGACCATGGAACATTTTGATCGGGCACTGGTCGAGCGTTTCATCGCCGGAGACGAGCTGACCGTGGGGATTTTGGGAGGCGTGACGCTGCCGCCGATTTGCATTCGTCCGAAGCGCTCGTTTTATGACTATGCCGCCAAGTATGAGGATGACGCGACGGAGTATCTGTTTGACGCCGGGCTGCCCGAGCGCACGTTGATCCAGGTGCAGGAATGGAGTCGCCGGATTTTCAACCGGCTTGGGGCGCGGCATCTGGCGCGGATCGACTGGATGGTCGAGCGTGAAACCGGTTCGCCGTGGTTTCTGGAGGTCAACACGTTGCCGGGCTTCACCAGCCACTCGCTGGTGCCCAAGGCCGCCGCCAAGATCGGGATCGAGTTTGACGAATTGTGCGAGCGGCTGGTGCGAATGGCGCTGGAGACGCGCGCGTGAGACGGTCCGGCGCAGGCCGAACAACCAGCTCCGGGCGCGCCGCGGCACGTCCCACTGGGGCGTGGCTGGGCCTGCCGCGGCTCACGCCGGCGGCGCAGCGCGGTTTGCTGTATTTGCTGACGTGGATCGTCGTCATCGGTGCGGCGTGCTTCGGTTTGGCGCGGCTGAGGCCGTATGCGGAGCTTTTGACTTATCCGGCGCAGTTTCGCCTGAAATGGGCCAATCTGCCGGCGTGGCTGATTGACGCCGACGGCCAGCCGAGTGCCGAGCTTTCGACGATCGAGTGGTCTGCCGGGATTACGCCTGATTGTGAGCTGCTGGCCGGAGGGAAGCTCGACGAGATCGCCGGGGCGCTGTTGTCGTCGCCTTGGATCGAGAGTGTGCGGCGGCTGAGTGCGCAGCGCGACGGGGTGATTTTGGTGGATGCGCAGATTCGCACACCGGCGGCGCTGGTGGTGCCCCCCGGCACCGGCGGACAGCGCCCGCGAGAAGCGTATCTGGTCGATCAACGTGGCGTGCGGCTGCCGATGAAGGCGCCGCTGGAGGCGCTCGATGCGCTCAGCCGCGATCCCAAGCGGGCGTGGTTTTCGATCACCGGTGTGAAGGCGCCGCCGCCGCCCGAGGGACAGGCTTGGCTCGGCGAAGATTTGGGGGCGGGCTTGCGGCTGGTGCTCTTTTTGAATCAAGCGCGGACCCGCGGGCTACTGCCCTTTCGGGCGGCGCTGCGCGCGGTGGATGTGGCGAATTTTGATGGCCGGGCCGAGCGCTACGACGGCAAGCTCCGCATCCGCACGATTCACCCGCGGGCTTATATCGATTGGGGGCTGCCGCCGGGGGAGGAGTACAACATCGAAGCCGACCCGGAGTTGAAGCTGCGCATGTTGCGCGCTTACCATGATCAGTTCGGTTATCTGCCGGATAACGGCGTGATTGTGCTGCGCTGGCCCGATCCGACGGGGCGTGTGACGATTCGACCGGTTGAACCGCCAGTAGCCAACGATGCGGCAACGACACGGCCGGTCCCCGAGCACCCGCGGCTGCGCGGGCGCGGTTAGCACACACGGTCGGCGTGGATGCATGCGGGGCAATATTTTCGATAACTTGTTTTGTTGATTGATCTTATCAATAATCAAGTGGTCTGCAACTGAGGCCGCCCGAACGGCCAAATCAGAACCTTCCTGCCTGTCTGCTTGACATAATTGGGTTATTTTTTATATTAATTGATTAATAATTTATGCCTGAATGACGATGTTTAGCTGTTTAGTGACGATCTGTTAGCTGCTGAAAGGAACCTGAGCATGGAAACCGTTGCACTGCGAGACTTTCTCGAGATCCCGTACGAAAAGTTGGAAGAGCTGAATCTCGCCGCCAAGCAGCAACGGCTCGACCGCGTCGATGCGGGCAAGGTCGAGGAAGAGCGGCGCAAGTATCTCACCGACGAAAAGAAGCTGAAGGCGGTCACGGTCTGTTTTACCGACATCGAAGGCCGCCTGCACATGCTCGATTACGACAAGAAGTTCCTGCTCAAGGCGGCGGACAACCTCACCTTCGACGGCTCGTCGATTCGCGGCTTTACGGCGCAGGCAGAGTCCGACCTGAAGCTCGGCATTGACTGGAGCTCGTTCTACTGGCTGCCGGCGGATGTCTTCGGACCGGGGAAAGTGATCGTCTTCGGCCAGGTGCTTGACAAGGACGGCTCGGCGTATCGGGCCGATTTCCGCAGCACGCTCAAGCAATACGCCGACGCGCTCTACAAAAAAGACAAGACGATCATGCATGTCTCGTCGGAAATCGAGGGCTTCCTCTTCCAGGGCCGAGACGCGGAGCGACGCTTTGCCGAGACGGCGAAGTTTGAATTCATCAGCACCGGCGGCTATTACCACTCGCTGCCGACGGACGCGCTGCGCCAGTTCATCGACAGCTCGGCCGAGGTGCAGCGCGCGATGGGCTTCCAAAATGAGAAGGACCACCCGGAAGTCGCGCCCTCGCAGTTTGAGATGAACTTCTCCTACAGCGAGGCGGTCGTCGCCGCCGATCAGATTCAGCTTTACAAGCTGATCTGCCGGCAGGTGGCCGCGCGGCAGGGCTTGACGGCCAGCTTCCTGCCGAAGCCGGTCGCGGGCATCAACGGCAGCGGCATGCATACGAATATGTCGATTAATCGCGACGGGAAAAACCTGTTCTATGACAAGGGCGGTCAGGACAGCCTGTCGAAGATGGGCTGGGAGTTCATCGATCGCATCCTGCACAGCGCCAGCGACATCTGCCTGATCCTGAACAGCAGCGTGAACGGCTATCGTCGGCTTGATCCGCATTTTGAGGCGCCGAATCAGATCAAGGCGTCGCCGGTCGATCGCGGCTCGATGGTGCGCATCCCGCTGGCGAATGAGCGCAGCGCGCGGATCGAGGTGCGCTCGATCGGGCCGGACGCGAATCCATACATGCTGATTTACACGCTCTTCCGCACCGGCTTCGAAGGGCCGAAGGTCGACAACGATCCGGACAAGCGTTCGCGCACGCGCTTCCTGCCGGACAACATCTATAGCGCGATCCGCGACTTCAAAGGGAGCGGCTGGGTCGCGTCGATGATCGGTGAAGACCTGCAGGAGCGCTTTGCCGAGATCAAACAGATGCAGGCGGATCGCTGCCCGAAGGCGCTCGGCTCACAGGTGAAAGTGCCCGAGATTCAGTTCCATCACGAGGTGACGAACCAGTACCTCTGGAGCCAGTTCTAAGTCGGCAATCGACTGTTGAGCCGAACCGCGCAGTGCGCTGAGCCGCGCAATGTGCCGAACCGTGCCGCCCCGCCCCGAACCGCGCCCGTCAGGAAGCGATTCGAGGGCGGCCGCGCAACGGACCAGCTCGTCGCCATGAGTCTGTGCAGACCCCGACGTTGCATTGATCGGGTTGGCGAATGACGATGATGCCGTCGGGCTGCGCGGTGAATCGCGGCTGACTACTGCCTCGAAAGCGATTGAGTTGATGGGGCTTTGGTCGACTCTGAATCGATTCCTCACGAAGCTGTCGAATTACCTGGCATCGGTGGGGACTGAATTGTGGTTGCGGTTCAGGCGGGTGTGAATTTTTTCAGCCTGCTTGTCGTCTTATCTTATCTTTGTTCTTCCTTCGTAATTCCTCACTTCGCATTTCCTCACGTTCGATGGACGATCCGGTTCGCCGGGCGGTCTGGGCGGCTTGGCCGCCGCGCGATTCGAGTGACTGAGCCGCCGCGCGCCTGCTTTCGATCGCATTCCGCCTCTTCCGGGCGCGGTTCGGTATGCGCGCGCGGCTTGCTGATCGGTTGGCAACGGGTTACAAGCGCGATGCGAGGAGCGACAAGCCATGAACAGCGTCAGTTCGAGCGATATGGCCGGGGCGGCGGCGGGCGGCCTGCGGGATGACACCACGACAGTCGTCCAGTTGCGCCAGATGATGGCGCGATTTGTCGCCGAGCGCGCGTGGGAGCCTTATCACGATCCGAAGAACCTGGCCATGTCGATCGCGGTCGAAGCGGCGGAGTTGATGGAGCACTTTCAATGGCTGCGCTCGGAAGACCTGCCGGCCATCTCGCAACAGGAGCCGCTGCGAGCGGAAATCGCCGACGAGCTGGCCGACGTGGTGTGCTTCGTGCTTTCATTCGCCAATGCGCTGTCGATCGACATCTCGGCGGCGGTCGCGGCCAAGCTCGTCAAGAACGCCGCGAAGTATCCCGCGGAGCAATTCCGCGGGCGCTATGAGAAGCCGCGCCGTTGAGCGGCTGGCGTCGATTGCGGTATGTCCGATGCGCGGGGTATGCCCGCTCGAGTTTCCGTGTGCCGCGCGCCGTCCGGGGCATCAGCGTAGCGCGCTGTTGCCCGTACAATCCGGGCCATGTGGCCATCCTTGTCATCTGCGTCGTCGCCGGCTGAGGGGGAGTGTTCCGCGCGGGTCGAATACCAGGCTGATGAAGCTTTTGCACAGGCCTGTGATCAGGCGGACCCGCTGTCGGCCTATCGCGAGCGATTTCACCTGCCGGTCGGCCGCGACGGCGCGCCGCTGATTTACCTGTGCGGCAATTCGCTCGGGTTGCAACCGATGGCGACGCGCGCGGCGGTCTTACAAGAGCTGGATGATTGGGCACGGCTCGGCGTGGAGGGACATTTCAAGGCGCGGCGGGCGTGGTATCCGTATCACGAGTTTCTGCGCGAGCCGGGGGCGCGGCTGGTCGGGGCGCAGCCGGAAGAAGTCATCTACATGAACGGGCTGACGGTCAATCTGCACCTTCTGATGGTCAGCTTTTATCGCCCGACGCCGGCACGGCACGCGATTTTGATCGAAGCGGCGGCCTTTCCTTCGGATATCTACGCGGTTCGCACGCAGCTCGCCCTACACGGCTTTGATCCGGAGGCCGGCCTGATCGTGGCGCGGCCGCGCGCCGGTGAGGCGACGCTGCGCACCGAGGACTTGCTCGCGTTGATCGAGCGCGAAGGGGCGCGGCTGGCGCTGGTGCTGCTGGGCGGGGTGAACTACTTCTCTGGCCAATTTTTTGAGATCGAGCGCATTACTCAGGCGGCGCAGCGCGTCGGCGCGCTCGCCGGATGGGATTTGGCGCATGCAGTCGGCAATGTGCCGCTGCGGCTGCACGACTGGAACGTCGATTTCGCGGCGTGGTGCACATACAAATATCTGAACAGCGGGCCGGGCAGCGTCGCCGGCGCGTTTGTGCATGCGCGGCACGCGCGCGACACACGGCTGCCGCGGTTAGGCGGGTGGTGGGGGAATGATCCGGCGACGCGCTTTCGGATGCATCTGGAGCCGGAGTTTCGTCCGGTTCCGACGGCAGACGCGTGGCAGCTTTCGAACCCGCCGATCTTGTCGATGGCTGCGGTGCGCACGTCGCTCGAGTTGTTTGATGAGGTTGGGATGGAGCGGCTGCGCGAGAAATCGCTGCGGCTGACGGGATATCTGGAATATCTCCTGGATCAGATGCCGAGCGATCGATATACGGTCATCACGCCGCGCGATCCGCGGCAGCGCGGCTGTCAGCTTTCGATCCTGGCGTTGCAGCGGCCGCGCGAGCTGCATGCGGAGTTGGAGGCGAGTGGGGTGATCTGCGATTTCCGTGAGCCGAATGTTGTGCGGGTGGCCCCGGCGCCGTTCTACAACACGTTTCATGAGGTGTGGCGGTTTAGTCAGGTGCTGCAGAGACATGTGTGATGGAAGGGGAGGAATTCATCCGATTTCTTGAGACTGGCAGAGCACGGGTCGGAGACCCGTAGAAACATACACCGGTCGGAGACCGGTGCCACACCGAGACCGATGCCACACCGAGACCGATGCCTCACACGGAGTACGGTTCCACTCCCGAGTGGTGGCACATCAGGGCCGGCCCTGTACGCACGCCGCCGAGACGGATAAGGTGCTCGGACGAATGCTGAGCCATTGCTGTTCCTGCGTCGCGCTGCTCCGTCCGGCAAGCCTTCACGGCCGAATCAAGAACTTATTCTGTGCTGATAGACGATTCAGTGTCGCTGCAAAGCATCAATTCGGGTCTGCCGGACCGCCCGCCTGTCGCGACAGTGATCTTGTCCGCCGGCTTTGGGGGCTGCTGTTGGCGCTGGGCTGCGTCCTTGGCGCTTGTCCGGCAGGCAGGGCTTACGCCGCCGAAGTTGAGCGCTTCGAATTGGCCGCGACGGAAAACACGCTGTGGCTGGCGCGGATCGGCGCAAAGGAAACGCGACTGATGGCGCGGACGCCGTTTCAGCCGCTAGCGCCGGTGGCGCGGCTGGCCGGTTCGGTGACGTTGCTGGCGGCCGGCGACGCCAATGTGCTGGTGGTAATGGATGACGGCAGCCTCTACACCGATCCGGAAGATGGCTGGCGGCGCATGCGCGACCTCCCCGGCCGCATTCGACCGCTCGACGTCGTGCACACGGGCCTGGGCTGGATCGTGTTGCAGGCGGCCCGCGATCATGCGCCGGCGGTGCAACTCGACGTCGCGCGGAGCGCGACGCAACCGTTTGAGCCGGGCGGCGCGGCGCTGGTCGTCACGGTCTTTCAGCGGAATGAGTGGCTGGCGCTGGCGGCGGCGCCATCCGAGGTGGAATTGCCGCGCTCGGAAAAGCGCCGCCCGCGGCTGGCGCGCTTGGGCGGAGAGTTGCGACTTTTCTGGCTGCGCGAGGAGCGCGGCACGCTCGTCTCCGCGACGCTGGATCTGCCGACCGGACGATGGAGCGCACCGGCGCTGGTTTCGCCGCTCGAGGGGGCGTCGCGTTTCTGGGTGATGGAACTGGGCGGCGTGCCCGCCGTCGTGCTGGCGCGCCCGACGTCGGACGGCGGCGACGAGTTGCAGGTGTTGCGGCAGTTCACGGGCGGCGCCTCGGAATGGCGGCCCGCCGCGATGCAGTGGTCGAAAACGCCGGCCGAAAGCGGATCTCAGAGCTGCAAAGAGGCGGTCGGCTTCAGTCAGCATCTGGCGGTTTTGTCGCATGATGCGGCGGGGCGCGGGTTGCTGCGCTACGGTCGTGTCGGCGAGTTGCCGCTCGACGCGGCGATCGATCTGCACACAGGCCTCGATGGGCCGCGCGCGACGCTGCAAGTCGTGACGCTGGTCCATGCGGCGATGCTGTTGCTGCTTTTCGGGACGGTCGCCGTGCTGTTTCTCCTGCGGCGTGACAGCCTGACGGATGAGCCGGTGATCTCGCCGGGGGTTGACGTGGCGCTTGTTTTTCAGCGGCTGGTGGGCGGGCTGATTGATTTTGCGCCATTTTGGATCTTGGCGGGGATCGCAACGGGGGTGAATCTGCCCGCGGCATTTCAGGAGTTGCTGCGCTGGTCAATCGGCTTTGAAGGGCCGCAGGGATTGCTGCCGGCGGCGCAGACGCTGACATGGTGGGGCGTGGCTTGCGCAGGTTATATCGTCTATACGCTCGTGATGGAGCTGCTCTTGCGGCGGACGGCGGGCAAGTGGCTGGTGGGCACACGCGTTGTGAACGAGGATGGCGAGCGCGCCGCGCACGGCGCGATCATGATCCGCAACCTGGTGCGCGTGTTGGAGTTGCTGCCGCCGCTGTGGGTGCTGAACGCGATCATGGTCCTATCGCGCCGGCGACAGCGGGCGGGCGACCTGTTCGCGCGGACGCTGGTCGTGCGGCTGCTGCCGAGTCTGCCGCCCGAGAACGATTAATTGACGGGGCCGAGATTCCTACGGAGAATCCAGCACGTTCTATCTTGGCCAAATTGCACGGCTCCGGGCGTGGCGAGCCGATTGCAAGCGAGGTGGTTCCACGCCGTCGGGAATGGTGAATTGCGTGGAATCATGGGAAGTGCTGCGTGAGGCGATCGAGCGCGTCGGCGTCAAAGCGGTCGCGGCCAAGCTCTCGGTCAGCCCGGCGTTGATTTACAAGTGGTGTCAGGCCCCGACCAAGGGCGACGATGACACCGGCGCGCGCAACCCGCTCGACCGGTTGCGCGTGATCACCGAGTTAACGCGCGACGCCGGGCCGGCACACTGGCTTTGCAACGTGGCGGGCGGGTTCTTTGTCGCCAATCCCAAGGCCGCCAGCGGCGTCGCCGAAGAGCAGGCCCTGGCCGGCACGCACCAGCTCGTGCAGGATTTCAGCACGCTGCTCGCCGACATCAGTCGGAGCATCACCAACGACGGTCAGATTTCGCCGGAAGAGGCCAGTGTCATCCGCCGCACGTGGGAATCGCTCAAGTCGCGGGCGGAGGGGTTTGTGATTGCCTGCGAGCAGGGGCAATTCGGCACGGCCGCGAACAAGCGCGTCGCGCGCTGATGCAGGCCGTCGATCGCGCGCCTGGAAAACTGGGCGTGCTCGTATGGCGGGGGGCGATGTGGGGTTGCCATACGCCAGTCCGCGTCATGATCATTTCTTGCGGGTGCGCCGTGTGATGAGCGCCGCGAGCGCCTGGATGTGCTCTGGCCCGGCGCCGCAACAGCCGCCGACGATGTTCGCGCCGGCTTCGATCAGATCCGTCATCGGTTCGACGAATTCATCGGGTGTCTGGGGATAGACCGGCCGGCCGGCGTCCAGCTCGGGCAGGCCCACGGAGGGCTTCAACCAAAGCGTTTTGTTGGTGGCGGCTCGGAGTGCGACCACCGCCGGCAGCGCCGTAGCGACGCCGGCGCCGCAGTTCATGCCGATGACGTCGGCGCCGGCCTGTTCGGCGAGGGCGGCGCAATCGCCGGCGGATTGGCCAGTGAGCGTGCGTGTGCGCTGCGGGCCGGAATCGAACGAGAAACTCGCGACGATCGGGAGCGAACTGAAAGCCCGCAGCGCTTGCAGCGTGAAGACCAGCTCTTGCGGGTCGGAAAACGTCTCGAGCACGAAGCCATCGACGCCGGCCTCGGCCAGGGCGCGGGCCGGCTCGGCGAAGTTAGCGCGGAGCGCGTCGGGCGTGCATTCATTCACCGCCAGGATTTTTCCGCTTGGGCCGATCGAGCCGAGTATCGCGGCGCTCGCGCGGCCGCGCCCGGCCTTGGCCAGTTCAACCGCGGCGCGACTCACTTCGGTGACGTTCAGTCGAATGCCGCGCGCCGCCAGCGCCAGCCCGTTGGCGGAAAATGTGTTGGTAGTCAGGATGGCCGCGCCGGCCGCGACATATTCCGCCGCGAGTTTGCGGACCAAGTCGGGATGCTGGAGGTTGGCGGCTTCCGCCGTCACGTTTAGGGGCAGGCCGCGCTGGGTGAGGATTGTGGCCCAGCCGCCGTCGGCGATGGTTAGGCGGTGGCGCAGGTCGTCGGGGTTGAATTTCATGTTGCGAGTGGAGATCGTCGGCGCAGGTGGGCAGCGAAGCAACCCCGGTGGGGGCGCGGGGGCGGGATATGAAGATGTGCCGGCTCGCATCGCCGCGGCGTGCAGCCGCAGCGCGCCAGCAGAATTTTTGCCCTCGCCGCAGCGTCAGTGAGAGATCGGAAATGCGTGCTGTTTCCGGCTGGGCGATGAAGCGACGATGGACGGACAGCCAAACGGGTTTACAGTCGGCCAGATGCCGCCCCCGGCCTTCAAGGAATGAGGTGAGGCCCGTACCCCTTCGCGCCCGCGACAACCTGATGGGTAGGAAAGGCTTTCGGCCTGTCCGAGATGGCGGGATGCCCGCCTGGCTCGAACATACGCCCAACATGCCCAAATACATGCGCCCAATTCAGCGGCGACCGCGCCGCGGGCGGGCTTGACACCCGTCCAGGGGCCGACTATCCCTTGGCCGGCAAAGAGGAGAAGCCTTCGATGATGCGTTTTTCACGCCGCACGGTTCTGATGGCTGGGGCAATTGGCGGATGGATGGCGATCTTGCTGGCGGGCTGGGCGACGCCGCTGCAGGCCGATGAAGCCGGGCCGATCGTGATCGGCCATTACGGCTCGCTGACCGGGGCACAGGCGACGTTTGGTCAGTCCACCTCCAACGGCGTTCGCCTGGCAATCAAGGAATTCAACGCGGCCGGCGGCTTCAACGGGCGCAAAGTCGAATTGAAGGAATACGACACCAAGGGCGACGCCAAGGAAGCCGGCACGGTCGTGACGCGGCTGGTGCAGAAAGACAAGGTGCTGGCGGTCATTGGCGAGGTCGCATCGGGGCTGTCGCTGGCGGGCGCGCCGATCTGTCAGGAGGGCGGCGTGCCGATGATCACGCCCTCGAGCACGAACCCGCGCGTGACTTCGGTGGGCGACATGATCTTCCGGGTCTGCTACATCGATCCATTTCAGGGGCTGGTCGGGGCCAAGTTCGCGTATGAGACGCAAAAGGCTCGCAAGGTGGCGACGCTCTATGATCAGGCCGCGCCCTACTCGACCGGTCTGAACACTGAGTTCAAGAAGAACTTCACCAAGCTGGGCGGCGCGATCACCACCGAGCAGACCTACAACGAGGGCGATACTGACTTTACCGCGCAGCTCACCACGATCCGCTCGACCAACCCCGATCTGATCTACATCCCGGGTTATTACAACGACGTTGCGAGCATCGCGATTCAGGCCCGCAAGCTCGGCATCACCTGTCCGCTGCTGGGCGGCGACGGCTGGGAATCGCCCAAGCTGGCCGAGATGGGCGGCCAGGCGATCGAGGGCGCCTTCTACTCGAACCACTATTCGCCGCAGGACACGGCCCCGCGGATTCAGGAGTTCCTCCAGCGCTTCAAGGATGCGCACGGCGTCGTCCCGGAGAGTCTGGCGGCGCTGGGCTATGACGCGGCCAACCTGCTCTTCGACGCGATGAAGCGGGCGAAGAGCCTGAAAGGCAGCGACCTGGCCGCGGCGCTGGCCGCGACGAAAGACTTCGCGGGTGTCACCGGCACGATCACCATGGACAGCAAGCGCAATGCGGTGAAGTCCGCCGTCATTTTGCAGATCAAGGGCGGCGTGCCGACCTACGTGACGACGATTCAGCCGGCGAAGTGATTCCGTAGCGGTGCGGTGCGAAGCAGGACGGCGGCGCAGGCCGCGGCAGGCTGGCGTGGCATGGTCTAGTTCAAGGGTGCGGCGGCATGGTTGACTTCCTGCAAACGCTGATCACCTCGATCGCGCTGGGCAGCCTCTATGCGCTGATCGCGCTGGGCTACACGCTTGTTTACGGGATTCTTAAGTTCATTAACTTCGCGCATAGCGACATCGTCGTGCTGGGCGCGTGGGTCAGTTATTGCCTGGCCAAGTGGCTGCTGCCCCGCATCGGTCAGAGCGAGTTTCCGCCGGCGTGGTGGGCCGGGGCGCTGGTGCTCATGCTGGCGATGGCGACCTGCGCGCTGGTCGGCTTCATGGTCGAACGGTTGGCCTACAAGCCCTTGCGGGCGGCGCCGCGGCTGAACGTCTTGATCACGGCGATCGGCGTCTCGCTCTTTCTGCAGAGCGCGGGTCAGATGCAGTTCACGATTACCGAGGGGCTGGCGCTGCCTTTTGGCGCGCAGCCGCAGGGCATGCCCAAGCTGCTTGAGAGCCGCAGCCTGGCCGAGATTCAGTTGGCGGCGCCCGGCGTCGACGGGACCGTGCGCGGCGAGCAGCAGATCGTCATTTCGCTGGTGGACACGGTGATCGTCGTGACGGCCGCCGCGCTGATTGTCGGGTTGCAGGTGCTGGTCTATCGCACGCGGCTGGGGATGGCGATGCGGGCGGTCTCCTTCAATACCCAGACCGCGGCGCTGATGGGCATCGCGGTCGATCGCGTGATTTCGTTCACATTTGTGCTGGGGGCGGCGCTGGCGGCGGCGGCGGGTTTTCTCTACGCGCTGAAGTACGAGACGCTGCAGCAGACCGCGCATGCGGCGTGGGTGCTGCTGGGGTTGAAGGCGTTTGTCTCGGCGGTCGTCGGCGGCATCGGCAATTTGCAGGGGGCGATGGTAGGGGCGTTTTTGATCGCCTTCATCGAGCAGTTTGGGGCGCGCTATATCTCGCCCAATCTCAAGGATGTGTACGTCTTCGCGATTCTGATTCTCGTGCTGCTGATCCGCCCGAACGGCCTCTTTGGCCGGGCCGCGGCGGAGAAGGTTTGACGCGCGAGCTGGTCTGCACTCAGTTTCAGCCAAGCTATGTCCGGCTGAAATCCAATCGCTCCCTCACGGTCGCGGTTCGGTTCACACGCGCCGCTCGGCTCGCGTGCGTGGTTCGGTGCGATGGCGTCGACGCCGTGACTCACAGCCCCGCAATGGCCAGCGCGTCGGCCGCGATGCGGTCGGCTGCGCCGGGGCGGGCGCAGAGCCGGGCCGCGTCGCGCAGCGCCCGCAGCCGCTTCGGGTCGCGCAGCAACTGCGAGACGCGATAGCCGAGCAACCGGGGACTGTTGACCTTGATGCCCGCGCCCTGCTCCAGCAGATAGTCGGCGTTGCGCGTCTCCTGGCCTGGGATCGGATTGATGATGATCAGCGGCACGCCGCAGACGAGCGCCTCGGCGACGGTCAATCCGCCGGGCTTGGTCACGACCAGATCGGCAATGTGAATCCAATCGTGCATGGCGGGGGTGTAGCCGATGATTCGCAATGGCCGCTGCGCGTGTGGGCGGAGGGCCTCGAGCCGGGCGCGCAGGCGCTCGTTGCGGCCGCTGCTGACGATGATCTGCGCTTCCACCGGCATCGACAACAGCTCACGCAGCAGCTCCACCGTCGGCCCGACGCCAAACCCGCCCGAGAGCAGCAGCACCACCGGCAGTCGCCGGTCGAGACGATAATCATCGCGCAGTTGCTGAATGTCGGCGGGTTGCTCAAAGCCGGCCCGGACGGGAATGCCGCTGACGACGATTCGTTCCGGCGCGACGCCCCAGGTCGTCAAGTTGTACTTGCCGTCTTCGGTCGCGGTGTAATAACGCTCCGTCGGCTCTTGCACCCATAGCCGATGCGTCTCGAAGTCGGTCGTCACGGTGACTTGCGGCGTGCTCAATTCGCCGGCGCTGCGAAGCTGCGCGACGAACTCGGCCGGCAGGAAGTGCGTGTTCACGATCAATCGCGGCGAACGCAGCCGGAGGTAGCGCGTCGTCGGCAGCTTGTTCAGATTCTGAATCAGCAGCCGCACGTTTTCGCGCACGGGGCGCTGCGGCGTGTCCATTGCGTCATAGAGCAGGCCCATTGCGGCCGGCGCGTGGCGAACAAGTCCGAGATAGCCGTCGGCGTACAGCCGCCTGAAAAACGAATTGGAAATCGAGAGAACGTCGAGCACTTCGACGCGCGTTTGCGGCGCGCGGCGTTGCAGCGCGGCGGCAACGGCCTCCGCGGCGATGTTATGACCAGCGCCGGCGGAAGCCGTCAGCACCAATATCAACGGTACGTCAGCCATGCCCGGAGAGCAGAATACCCGCCCGCTGCGGCGCTGCCGAGTTTTGCTTGGCCGGGCCGCGGTGGCTGGCCGACGGCCCGATCGTTCATAGGGCATCCGCAGCCGCTTGCGAAGCCGCGCCCGTCAGATGCTGTCAAAACTTCCGCACACTCTTGCCGGCCTTTTTTCATTGGTGAGTGTGGGCGCGAGGGTCGGTCAGTGTTCATGGAGGCACGTCGGATGGCTGGGCTTCGACAATCGGAGCCGAGTCGGCTTCAGCTGACTGGACCCTGCCAACGGATTCAGCCGGTGGTGGGCGGGCGTGCGGTCGTTTTTGCTCTCGGCGCAACACGGTCGGCGCAGCCGGCTTCAGCTGGACTTCAGACGTGCTCAGCTTCGGAAGCCGCAAGTCCGGCTGAAGCCGGCTATCGAACAATCGCAAGCACAACCGATCGGGTCGCTTCGCCCCCGGCCACGAACTGAAGTTGGTGGCAGGGACCGACCGGCTGAAGCCGGTCCGCTGCGGCGGTCAACCGCTCAACCGGGATCGATTCAGCTACCCAGCAAACACGCGGAATGCGACCGACAGCAAGCGCGCTGCGGCCCAGGCACATGCATCGTGCTACGGCCCAGCCACCTGCACCGCGCGGCGCCTGAGCCACCCGGACCACGCGGCGGCCCAGCCGCCCGAATCACGAACCGGATCGTCCACGGAACGTGAGGACATACGAAGTGAGGCATAACGAGCAGAGGATAAAGAAGAAAGAAACGACGAGAGGCAGGCTGAAAATCACGCCCAGCAGACCCGCAACCTCGATTCAGCCACCACCGACGCCAGGAAATTCGACAGCCTCTGACGGTCGCGGCGCTGCAAAGGCCTCAACTGTCATGGCGCTGCAATAACAACATTACAAGCGGGCGCGTCAGACTGAAGCTGCTCTAGCCCGCCGCCCGCTCCCAGACGAGATAGCCGACGGCGGCCAATGCGGCCAGACCGATCGCGGCGGATGTGAACGTGACGATCAGGAAGCGCCGCCCCTGATCGCGGACGAGTGCGATCAGGGCCGCCTTCTGCTCACGCTCCGCGGTGTTGATCCGGCGCAGCGTCTCGACTTGCGACGTGGCTGAGCTGTTGAGGTTGTTGACGGCCTCGCTCAGGCGGCGCATCGACTCGAACATGTGCGTGTCGGCGTCCTGGGCGATCTCCATCTGCCGGACCATCGCCCGGATCGCGTCGGCCTGGGCCGTCAGCGACGCGGGCACCCGGCTGAGCGACTCGGACAGAGCGGCCTGATGCCGGCTGCTTTCGCCGGCATTTTCAGCGATGAAGCGGACCTGCTCGCCCTGGTCGCGCTGCGCCTCGGCCAGGTTGCAGAGCGTCTCCGCGAGCCGGTTGACGGCCCGGCCCAGCTCTTCGGCCCGCTTGTCCTGCTTGCGGAAGTGGTCATTGAGCGAGCCGGCCAGATCGCCCATCTGGGCGATCGCGGCACGGGTGTTGGAGGACTTATTCGACCGCCGCGACCACCACGAACGCGGAATCGAACCGGTCTCAGACTCAAGCGGAACCAAATCCGTCGAATAGTCGGTGAGTTGTCCGCCACTGGAAAGGCGATTCAGCGTTGTTTCCGGTCGAAAGAAATCGCCGACACGCTGCCAGAAGGTGCGCTGCTGCATTAGATGGGTACCTCCGTGTACACACGTAAGCTCTTCATGCATAAGCAGTATACGAAACCAGGCAAGTTTGCAAGCCGGCCCGGCCGGTCTGTGCCCCGCCGACGGCGCGGTGAGGCTGCGGCCCGGCGGGCAGGGCGGATGGCGCCGGCGCGGCGATGGCCGGGTCGGCTACTATGGCTCGCTGAGCCGCCGCGTGCCCGCCTTCGCAGGCGGCTGCGCCGGGCCGGCTCGCAGAGGAGGTCCGTGGCTGGATGGGATTGATTCGACTTCAAGGCGTGACCAAGCAGTTCGGCGGGCGCGTCGTCTTTGACAACATTACGCTTGAGCTCGCGACCGGCGAGATCATCGGCCTGGTCGGTCCCAACGGCGCCGGCAAGACGACGCTGTTCAAGCTCATCGCGGGCCACTATCCGCCGGACATCGGCACGGTGACGATCTCGCGTGATCTGGAGGTCGGCTATCTGCCGCAAGAGCCGACGTTGCGCGACGGCGCCACGCTGCATGACGAGGCCCTCTCCGGCTTTGCCGACATTCTGGATATGGAGCAGCGGCTGCACGCGCTGTCTGAACAGATGGCCGCGCATCATGACGGGCCGCGCTTTGCCGAACTGGCCGAACAATATGACAAGCTGCATGATCGCTTTGTCACGGCGGGCGGCTACGTCTTTGAGCAACGGCTCAAGGAAGTGCTGCACGGGCTGGGCTTCGAGGAGCGCGACTACACGCTGCCGGTGGCGGCGCTTTCGGGCGGGCAGAAGTGCCGGGTCGCGCTGGCCAAGCTGCTCGTGCAGGACGCGCAGTTTCTCCTGCTCGATGAGCCGACCAACCACCTCGACATCGACGCCGTCCGCTGGCTTGAGAAGTTCCTGGCGGGTCATCACGGCGGCGCGATCGTGATCTCGCACGATCGCTACCTGCTCGACCGGATCGCGACGCGCATCCTGGAGCTGGAAAACGGCCGCTTCAACAGTTATCCCGGCAACTACAGCGCGTTTGTCAAGGCGCGCGAGGTGCGCCGCCTCTCGCAAGAGCGACAGTTTGAGCAGGACCAGGCCTTCATCGAGAAGGAGCGCGCCTACATCGCGCGTTACAAGGCCGGCCAGCGCGCCGCCCAGGCCCAGGGCCGTCTGAAGCGCCTCGAACGGCAGCTCGGCGCGGGTGAGTTTGTGCTTGAACGGCCCGGCGAACGCGACACCATGGGCCTGCGATTCGATTTCCCCAATGACGAGCGGTTGAACAGCGGCGGTCTCGACGTCGTGGCCGCCGACGCACTCGCCAAGCGCTATGATGGCAAAACGCTCTTTGAGGATTTATCACTGCGTGTGCCGCCGGGCCAGCGGCTGGGCATCACCGGCCCGAACGGCACGGGCAAATCGACACTGCTGAAAATCCTGCTGGGGAAGCTGCCTGCCGACGCCGGCGAAGTGAAGCTCGATCGCAAGCAGATCATCGGATATTACGCTCAGGATGGCACGGAGCTGCATGCCGGCTGGACGCTGTTCGACGTGATCCGCGAAGCCCGGCCGGACCTATCCGACCAGGCGATTCGCTCGTTTCTGGGGCGCTTTCTCTTCTCCGGCGATGACGCGTTCAAGCCGGTCTCGGGTTGCTCCGGCGGAGAGCAGTCGCGGCTGCGACTGCTGCGGCTGATCTTGTCCGCGCCGAGCGTGCTGGTGCTCGACGAGCCGACCAACCATCTCGACATTCCCTCGCGCGAGGTGCTGGAGGAGGCCCTCGACGAGTTTCCCGGTACGGTCGTCGTCGTCAGCCACGACCGTTATTTCCTTGATCGCATTGTGAACCGGCTGATGGTGATGCGGCCCGGCGAAGTGCGCTCGCTGAACGGCAACTACTCGACCTATATCGAGCTGACCGAGCGCGAGGCCGCCGACGCCGAAACGCGCAAGGCCGAAGCCCGCAAGGCCGAAGAGCGCGAGCGGCAGCGCGCCTCCGAAACAGCCAAAACCGAAGCCGCGGCGCGCGGCGCGGCCCGCAGTGCGCCAAAAAAGAGCAGTGCTAAATCACCCTATGCGAAGCTTTCGCTCGAACAGTTGGAGATCGAAATCTACGCGCGCGAAGCGCGGATCAGAGAGCTAACCGAGGCCTTCGGCGACGTGGTGCGCGTCAGCGAACCGGCGGAACTGGAGCGGCTGGAGCGCGGTCTGGATGAAGCACGGACCGAGTTGGCAGCGCTCGAAGAGGAATGGTCGCGGCGGGTCTGACGCCGCGGCAAACCAGACTGAGCAAGCCGAACCGTGTGAACCGAACCGGGCGAGCCGAACCGCTCGAGCCGAACCGCGACCGTGAGGGAGCGATTCGATTCCGGTCGTGCGCCCGCGCTTGCTCGTCGCATGGGGTCGAATCCGACTTGAAAGTGAATTCAAGGGATCGGCGAGCTTGTACAGCGTCGCGGCCGATCGAGTCGATCAGACGTGGAGCGACGCCAATCGCTTCCTGACGGGCGCGGTTCGGTTCAGAAACGGCGCATCTTGCAGCACCGCTCGAGCCGAACCGCGACCGTGAGGGAGCGATTCGATTCCGGTCGTGCGCCCGCGCTTGCTCGTCGCATGGGGTCGAATCCGACTTGAAAGTGAATTCAAGGGATCGGCGAGCTTGTACAGCGTCGCGGCCGATCGAGTCGATCAGACGTGGAGCGACGCCAATCGCTTCCTGACGGGCGCGGTTCGGTTCAGAAACGGCGCATCTTGCAGCCTGGCTATTCAATCAGCGCCACAGGCCGCTTGCCGCCGAGCGCGCGGAAGATCATCTGCAACTGTTCGGTGTATTCCTCGGGGCTGCCGGCGGCGTAAAACTCCTGTCCTCCGGCGATGCTCGCGATCGTCTGCAGCACGGTGCGATCGACGCCGTAACCGACGCTGACCGCATAGACCAGGATGCCCTGATCGCGGGCGATCGCGGCCTGGTCATAGGCGTAGCTGAGCGCCGTCGGGGCGCCGTCGCCGACGTACGTGCCGTTGGGGTCGATATTCGGAATGCCGTCAGACATCAGCACGATGATCTTCTTCGCGCTGCCGCGCGCCCGGCTGCTGTTCAGCTCGGTGATGGCGGCCTGCAGCCCGGCGCCGATGTTCGTCGCGGTGTCGTAGTGGCCGGCCTGCCGTCGATAGAGCGTGTCGGCGACGCCTTGCAGGTTGTTCGAGAGATCGAGTTCATGCCGCGACGTCGTTGCGAAGATCTCCAGCGACATATGATCGAGACTGTTGAGCGCCTCGATGACGTCGACCATCGCCTGAACGGCGTCTTTCACCGCGCGCAGCGGCAACTGCGGCGTGGCCCAAAGCGTCGGCGATTCCGTCGCGCGCGGCCGGTTCGTCAGCAGAAAATCGACGAACGTCTTCAGCCCATACTGATATCGAAACGCCGAATTGGAAACACTGCCGCTCTGCACAAAATCGATGTAATTCGTCCACGTCCACGTGCCCCGGCCCGGCGGATAGCCGGACCAGGTCACCTCGGCGGCGTCGAGCGTCGTATCGGCATTGCCGCCCGGTTTGCCGCCGGGGCGCCCGCTGCGCCAATCCGTCAGCCCGAGGATCGCGCCGGCGCGGCGCTGCCAATGCGCCATGTTGCCATCCCGTGCGGAGCTGAGCATCGTCGAGGTCTCATCCAGTGAGAATCCGCGCACCAGAATATCGCCCTCAACCAGGTTCGAAACCACCGACGCCACGTTTCGACGCAAGTAAACAAGCCGATTGTCCGTCGCCGGCGTGTAGGCGCCCGGAAGCAACGGCTGGCCCCACTGCGTCATGCCGCCTACCGGCGGGCCGGTGTCGCCAGCATATTCGGTCTCCAACTCGCTGCCGGGAATATAGGGCCGCGACGGCTCCGGTCCGTTGAGCGCCGCCCAAATGTCGCGCGTGTTCGGAAAGCCGCCATCTGTGCGATCATAGAACTTGAGCGAGCTGTCCCACGTCATCGAGCCGGACAGATCGATCACCACGGCGATGTCGCGCGGGATCAGCACCGCCGCCGCCTGTGCTTGCAGGTTGGTGTGGCTGATGCCAAAGACGTTGGCAAAACTCAAGGCCAGCGCCCCGGCGGCGGAATCCCGGGACCGGCGCGTCGTCACACGCACCGAATCGAGACCGTTATTCGCCTGGCGAAACGTAAATTTCTGCGTATTTGGGTTGTAAGCCGAGCGACCGAAGACGATGTCGCCGCTGCCCAATTGGATCTTATTGCCCCAGGCGTTATGCATCGCGGAAAACTCTTCCGCCGCCTCGCGCGCCAGCTCCACTGCCGATTTCTTCCCGCTCGGATCGCCGACCAGGCGCTGCGCCGCGGCCAGCGCCGCCGCATCCGCCGCCGCCTGCAGCTCGGTGCGCGTGGCGTACATGGCGCCGATGTCGAGCGCCAAGGCGCCCATGCCCAGCAGCAGCGTCGAGGTGACCGCGACCTGCGTGACGACGGTCGCCCGGCGTCGCCAGTTTCGCGCCGCCGTCAATGCATGATGATGTACGCTGTTCCGATGATCGCAGTTCCGCATCGCACACCTCCAGACGCGCGTGGACCCATTCGCGGATTCGGATCGGGAACAACGCCACAATACCCCGAGACGATCCACAATCTCAGGCTCTATCGGCTAGCTGACGGGGGTTGTGCAACCGCATGCGGAATCGTCCTGATGGTGGACCAAGAAACGCGGACTGTCTCCATATCCGCCCCAATCCCCCCAAGCACGTGAGAGACTATCAGACCGGTGCAAACCAAGCCGCGCCTGCAAACCGAACCGTGCCCATAGACCGAACCGCGCCGTCAGGAAGCGATTCGATTCACGCCGGCCCATAAGATTACTCGACGCGATGAGTCAGTACCGACGTCAGCGGATCCGCGCGTCGGCGCCAAGAACGAGATGCGTTATTAAGCCGGGATATTGCGTCTCCAGTTGAAGCCGATCGGACCCATGCGAAGCCAATCGACGGTTTGCATCGAGTCGATTGCGCGCGAATCGATCAAGGCGTGTAGCGAGGCGAATCGCTTCCTTACGGGCGCGGTTCGGTTCAGTCTATTCAATCTGCCACGTGCTCGATGAATTCCACCAGACGGGCATAGACGAGGTGGCGATCGAACACCGTTTCGGCCAGCCGGCGACTGGCGACGCCGTAGGCCCGTAGCCGCGCGGGATCGTGCGCCAGTTCCCGAATGGCAGCGAAGCAGGCGTCCGCGTCGCCCGCGGCGTAAGTTAGCCCGCAGGGCGTTGGCGCGCCCCCGCCGGGGGTGCGTTGTGTGGCAAGGTCGGCGCCGGCGACGATCGCAGCACACTCGCCCGGAATCGTGTTCAGCACTGCCGCTCCCGCCGCCCAGTAATAGAAAATCTTGTTTGGCAAGTAAATCAAGGCATCGGGAAAGCACGCATTGAAGCCGGCGTCGGCTTGGCTGAGGATGCAGGCATATTCTTCAAACTCGACAAAGCCCGCCAGGGTGACATTGCGCAGTTGCTCTTGGGCGACGATGCGCCGGGCCGCTTCGGCCAGCTCGCCCTGCCCCGTGATGACAAAGCGGACGCGCTCGCCAAACTCGCGCAGCGTGGGAATCGCCGCGCGGATGCAGGTGAGAAAATCGTAGTTGTGGCTGAGGCTGCCCGAGTAGAGCAGCCGGATTTCGCCGGGAGGTTTCGACCATTTCTCTCCAAAGCGCTCGCGGCCGCGACGCATGGCGGCGTCAACGTCGGGCAGGTCGACGCCGAGCGGAAACGAGCCGCTCCAGCGCTTGGCCCCGCCGACCGCAAGGCCGCGCGCCACGTAGCCCTCGGCGACGCCGATGATGCCCGTCGCCGCCGCATATGCCCGCCGCTCAATGGCGAAATAGGGCGCCAAGAGCAGCCGGCCGAAGGGCCGCGCCGCCCGTGGCAGGACGCGGACAAAGTTGTCGGGCCACTGATCCTGAATGTCGATCAGCGTCGGCACGCCCCACTGTCGCCCAAGTGCCGCGGCGTGCTCGGCCAGTTCCAGCGGCGGCGAGCTGGCGAGGATCAAGTCGGGCCGGTCCGGCGCGGCGATCTGTTCGGACGCCGTCCGAAACGCGCGCCCCAACACGCGATGATTCCGCAGCCGGGCGAATGAGACGTTTTTCTGATAGGGCGGCGCGTCGAGCAGTCGCAGCGTGAAGCCGGCCTGCGCCGCGCCGCGCTGGGCGGCGGATTCATCGATGGGGCGCTTGAAGCGGTGCGAGAAGCGGCTGTTCCACCAGGTGACGCGATGGCCGCGCGCGACCAGCGCTCGCGCCAGGTAGGCGTAGCGTCCGAGTTGCTCAGGGCCGCCGGGGAGTGGATCAAAGGGATTGACGAGCCAGATTTTCATGCGTAAGTGCGCTTGCCGGCGCGGCGTTACGTTGGCGCGCCGGGGGAGAAGGGTATCGGATCAAAGCGGCGCGGACCAGATGGCGTCGTGTCAGGATCGCCCGAGTCGTTTGGTTGTGCATCCTGAAGGCTACGCGGGCCGCTTGGTCGCGGGGCGGTCCCGGATGGTACTATGTCGGACTTTGCGGGATTGGCCGCCGAGGCGGCTCGGGCCGGCGCTGAAGTCGCCCGTGAACAGAACGGTCGTGTCGCCGCCGCAGATGCCGCCGGGCGCGCCGGCGGGCCGTGCGCCCCGCATCGGGAGAGTGTGCCGTGTCGCGTTCCGCCGCCCAGATTCGCCAGGATTTCATCGACTATTTCGTGCAGCACTGCGGGCACGTGCACATCCCCAGCAGTCCGGTCGTGCCGCATGACGATCCGACGTTGCTCTTCACCAACGCCGGGATGAATCAGTTCAAGCCGCTTTTCCTCGGCACGGCCGATCGCAGCAGCGAATTTGGCCGGCTGAAGCGCGCGGCGAACTCGCAGAAATGCATCCGCGCCGGCGGCAAGCACAATGACCTCGACGACGTCGGCCACGATACGTATCACCACACGTTCTTCGAGATGCTCGGCAACTGGTCGTTTGGCGACTACTTCAAGGAAGACGCGATCTCCTGGGCGTGGGATCTGCTCACACGCGTCTGGGGGCTGGATCCGCGCCGGCTGCATGCGACGTATTTCGGCGGGCTGAAGAAGAAAGCGACGCAGGGCGCGGGCGGATCGGCGGCAGGAACTTCTGCCGAGGAGTGGGAGCTTGAGCCGGATTACGAAGCTCGCGACTTGTGGATGAGGATCGCCGGCCTGCCGCCGGAGCGCGTCCACCCCGGCAATATGAAGGACAACTTCTGGGAGATGGGCGACACCGGGCCGTGCGGACCCTGCAGCGAGCTGCATATCGACCTGACCCCGGACATGAGCGGCGGGGCGCTCGTCAACGCCGGCGACGCGCGCGTGATTGAGATCTGGAATCTGGTCTTCATCCAGTTCAACCGCAACGCGGATAAATCGCTGACGCCGCTGCCGGCCAAGCACGTCGACACGGGCATGGGCTTTGAGCGCGTGGCCGCGGTCATTCAGGGCAAGCGCAGCAACTATGACACCGACGTCTTTGCGCCGATCTTCGAAGCGATCCGGCAAGTGACCGGCGCACCGCCCTACGGCGGGCGGCTCGAGGGCGCCGGTGGCCAGGGTGCAGCCGCCGATGGGGCCGCGCTCATGGTCGACATCGCCTATCGCGTCATCGGCGATCACATCCGCACGCTGACGTTTGCTCTGACAGACGGGGCTATCCCCGACAAGGAGGGCCGCGGCTATGTCTTGCGGCGCATTCTCCGCCGCGCGGTGCGGTACGGCTGGCAATACATGAACATGCATCAGCCATTCCTGCACAAGCTCGTGCCGGCGGTGGTCGCGACGATGGGCGACGCCTTTCCCGAGCTGCGCAAGCGGCCGGAGCGCGTGGTCGAGATCATCCGCGAGGAAGAGGAGAGCTTTGGCCGGACGCTTGCCCGCGGCATCGAGCTGTTCAACGAGGCCGCCGCCCGCGCCCGCGGCGAAATCCACGGCGAGGACGCCTTCAAGCTGCACGACACGTACGGCTTCCCGATCGACCTGACCGAGATCATGGCGCGCGAGCAGGGGCTGACCATCGACATCGGCGAATATGAGCGGCGCATGGAGGAGGCCCGCGATAAGGCGCGCGGGCATGATGACGGATTTGTCGATCCCTTCGAAGAATTGGTGCAGCGGGTCGAGCTGCGCTCGCCGTGCGACGACACTCCGAAGTATGACGCGGCTTTGTCGTGTCACGCACAATTGCTGACGCTGGCATCCGGCCAGGCGCCGGCGACTAAGGGGGCGCGTGTCGTCTTTACGACCGATCGAACCTGTCTCTATGTCGAGCAGGGCGGTCAGGTTGGAGATGGCGGCACATTCTCGACGGAGTCGGGCGAAATCCGCATCGAGCGCGTCGAGCACCGTGTTCAGGATGGGCAGAAGTTCATCGTCCATTGCGGCGAGGTGTCGCGCGGCACAATCACAATCGGCCAGAGCGGCACGTTGCGCATCGACCCGGCGCGCCGCGTCACCATGCACAACCACACCGCCACGCACTTGCTCAATCTCGCGCTGCGCGAGACGCTCGACCCCGAGCGGAACGCCTTGCAGCAGAAAGGCTCGCTCGTCGATCCGGAAAAGACGCGCTTCGATTTTTCGCACAATAAGGCCCTGACGCTCGATGAGCTGGAGAAGATCGACGGCTTCGTCAATGAGCAGATCGCGCGCAACCTGCCGGTCTTTGCCGAATACAAGCGGCAGGCCGACGCGCGCAGGATCAACACGCTCCGCGCGGTCTTCGGCGAAAAGTACCCCGACACCGTCCGCGTCGTTTCGATCGGCGTGGCGGTGGACGATTTATTGAAGAACCCAGCCAAGCCGGAGTGGTTCAACTACTCGGTCGAGTTCTGCGGCGGCACACACGTGCAAAAGACCGGCGAGATCGGAGCATTTTTGATCACTGCGGAAGAGGCCGTCGCGAAAGGCGTTCGCCGCATCGTCGGCATCACCGGTGACGCCGCCCGGAAAGCCGCGGCGCGCGGGCAGGAATTGCTCAGCGAGCTGAAAGCGTTGCGCGACCAGCCCGCTGAGCGGGTGCACGCGCGCCTCCCGGCGCTGCAGGAGGCGATCACGCATGAGACGCTCTGCATTCTCGATCGGCAGGCACTGCGCGAACTGCTGGCGGAGCTGCAAGCGCTCGTAAAAGATGCGGAGAAGGCCGCCGCTGCGAGCACCGCCGGCGAGGTTGCGGCGTTCGTCGCGGGGCAGCTCGGCACTGCGCCGAAGTTTGGCGCAACAACGTTGCTAGTCGTGGAGACGCCGGAATATCCGATCGACCAGCTCAAGCACGGCGCCGACATCGCGAAACAGAAATCCGGCTCGGCGGCGATTGTCTTCGCGTGCCGCAGCGGCGAGAAATGCACGCTGCTCGTCGCGTTGAGCGATGATCTTGTGAAGCGCGGCCTGAAAGCGGGCGACCTCGTCAAGACGATCGCGCCGCTGGTCGGCGGTGGCGGCGGCGGTCCGCCCACCATGGCGCAGGCCGGCGGGAAAGACCCGAGCAAAATCCCCGTAGCCCTCGACGCCGCCCGCGCCTGGTTGAAAGAGCGTTTGGCATAGCGTCGTGGGCTGTTTTTGAGTCGATTGATCCGTGCGGCCGAGCGCCGGGTGCGGCGCTGTGGGGCAACGGCAAGGCAGATGCAGTTTCGATTCGACTGCCGAGCTGCTTGGATTAGGCAGGCAGCAGCCACTCGTCAACCGGCTGCATGACCTTAGTATCCAAGCAGAAAATCGGGATGCAGCCACCCGATCCGGGCTGTCCGATCGAGATTGGTGGATCGAGGATGTGACCCACGAACGGGCGGAAATCAGGCGGCGAAAAAGAAACGCCCCGCTGTTGGCAGGGCGTCGGGCCGGAGATGCTATCTCCGGGGCTGTATATCTTGTGTATGCGCTACATCCGTTTGGACTATAAGAATGTCAAACCCAAAAGTAAAGGTCTTGGTGCGGACAATCGTCTATATCGACGGTTTCAACCTATATTACGGCCTGCGGCAGGCTAAGTGGCAACGTTACTACTGGCTCGACATTCGAAAGCTAGCAACCCAACTGCTGAAGCCGGATCAGCAACTCGTTGCTACCAAATACTTTACGTCTAGAATTGCGGGGTCGCCCGATAAACTTAAGCGCCAAACTACGTTCTTGGATGCGATTGTCGCCGTAGGTGGCGTCGAGATTGAGTACGGCCAGTACCGCGTCGATGCGATCAGTTGCGATCACTGTGATAACAAAATCTCTATTCCGCGAGAAAAGATGACGGACGTCAACATGGCAACTGCGATCTTGACGGATGCGTTCACGGACAAATTTGACCACGCGATCCTCGTGACAGCCGACAGCGATCTAATTGGCCCCGTTCGAGCTGTTCGTAGCAACTTTGAGAAGAAGCGAATCATCATAGCTTTTCCGCCGGAGCGCGGCTCGAAGCTCTTGCGCGAAGACGCGAATGCGTGGATAAGGATAGGGCACAGGCTTTTTGCGAACTCGCAGTTGCCCGACAAAATCACGCTTGAAAACGGCCATGAGCTTTGTCGGCCAGAAAAGTGGGCCTAGGCAGAGGCGGCGCCCGCAAAGGCGTGGTTGGCACGCCATCGCGGTGAATGTACAATTCGAAATCTGACATGTGGGCCTTGAGCGCCCTTCCTGCAACCACGAGGACGTACCGTGCCCCGAGAAGCGATCAAATTTTCGAACAAGCTGGAATATCTCGCCATTCTCAGCCCCGATGGCAGCGTCGATAAGGCTCTCGAACCCAAAATCCCCGATGCCGACCTGCATAAGGTCTTCCGCTCGATGCTGCGCACCCGCCGCTTCGATGAGCGCTGCCTGATGCTCCAGCGGCAAGGCCGCATCGGCACGTATGGCCCGCAGAAGGGTCAGGAGGCGACGCCGCTGGGCTTCGCTTATGTCATGAAGAAAGAGGATTGGTTCGTCCCCTCCTATCGCGAGCTGGCGGGCTATCTCTATCGCGGCTGGCCGCTCGGGCAATATCTCGTCTGGTGGGGCGGGCATGAGTTTGGCTCGAAGGTTCCCGACGGCGTCAACGACTTGCCGATCTCGGTGCCGATCGCGTCGCAATGCCAGTATGCGATGGGCATCGCCTGGGCTTCGAAATTACGCAAAGACAGCGCGGTCACGGTCGCGTTTGTCGGCGACGGCGGCACGTCGCAAGGCGACTTCCACGAGGCCCTGAACTACGCGACGGTCTTCAAAGTGCCGCTCGTCACGGTCATTCAGAACAACCACTGGGCGATCTCCGTCCCGCGGCACAAGCAGAGCGCCTCGCCGACTCTGGCACAGAAAGCCTTTGCCTACGGCCTCGACGGCTTGCAGATCGACGGCAACGACATCCTCGCCGTGATCAGCGCGGCCCGCGAACTGATCGACAAGGCCCGCAGTGGCGGCGGGCCGAGCCTGGTCGAGGCGATCACCTATCGCCTGATGATGCACACCACCGCCGACGACCCGAAGAAGTATCGCGATGAGAAGGAGGTCGAGCCCTGGGTGGCCAAGGATCCGCTGATCCGCTTCGAGAAATACATGCGGAACAAGGGCCTGCTCGACGACAAGGGCATGAAGACCTACGAGGAAGAGATCAACGCCGAGATCGAAGACGCGATCAAGTATTACGAGGCGTTCAAGTTCGACAAGTATGAGTTTCTGCACGCGATGTACGCGACGCAGACGCCCGAACTGGCTGGACAGGAGCGCGAGTTGCGCGAGTATTTCGAGAGCGGCGACGCGAGCGGCAACGGCGCGGAGCGCGCCGCGACGCACTCGCTGACGGCGGCTCACTAAATCGTTTTCCGTTTCCGTGACCGTCAGCCTCGATAGTTGACGATCAATCCGCGAAGATGTGCGTCTGGCCTCCAGGCCCGACGCCAATAGAAGAAAAAGACGCTCTGGCTTGCCGAACCTCTGAGATCGAGGCTACGAGGAGTGTATTCGATGCCGCAAATGACCATGGTGCAAGCGCTCAATCACGGCCTGCGTGAGGCGATGCGCGAAAATCCCAACGTGCTCGTGATGGGCGAAGATGTCGGCAAGGACGGCGGCGTGTTCCGCGTCACCGACGGCCTCTACGACGAGTTCGGCGAAGAGCGCTGCATCGATACGCCGCTGGCCGAGGCCGCGATCTGCGGCACGGCGATCGGCCTGGCGGTGCGCGGCTTCCTGCCGATCATCGAATTCCAGTTCGACGGCTTCTCGTTCCAGGCGTTTCATCACGTCGAGGGGCACGTCCGCCGCTTGCGCAATCGCACGCGCGGCCGCTACAGCGTGCCGATGGTTCTGCGCATGCCCTATGGCGGCGGCATTCGCGCGTTGGAGCATCACAGCGAGGCGCCCGAGGCGACCTACGCCCATCTGGCCGGCTTGAAAGTCGTGATCCCCTCCGGCCCGCGCAATGCCCGCGCGCTGCTGCGCGCCGCGATCCACGATCCCGATCCGGTCGTCTTCTTCGAGCCAAAAGCGTCTTATCGCGCCTTCCGCGAAGAGGTGCCCGAAGCGCCCGAGACGATGCCGATCGGAAAGGGCGTCGTCGCCCGCTCCGGCAAGGACGTCAGCATCATTTCGTACGGCGCGACGCTGCGCACCGCGCTCGAGGCCGCCGAAGAACTCGCCGACGACCATCACATCGAGGCGGAGGTGCTCGATCTGCTCAGCATCTCGCCGCTGGATACCGACCTGATCAACGAGTCGGTCCGCAAGACGGGCCGCGCGGTCGTCGTGCACGAAGCCCCGCGGCATTGCGGGGTCGGCGCCGAGGTCGTCGCGCGGATTGTCGAAAACAGCCTGCTCTATCTTGAGGCGCCGGTGAAGCGCGTGACCGGCCCCGACACGCTGATCCCGTTCTTTGCGAACGAAAAGACGTATCTCCCCGACAGCGGCCGGATCATCAAGGCGACGCTGGAAACCGTGCGCTTCTAGCGCTGGTTCTCGCGCGGCGCAGGTTCGACGTCTGAAGTCGTCCGTCTGCAGAGCCGCGCCCGTCAGGAAGCGGTAGCAACGGGCGAGCCGCGACCGCTCCCTCACGGTCGCGGCTCTGCAAATCCCACACAATCGCGGCTCCGCGAATCCCTCACGCGGCACTGTGCGGTGATGATGGCGATGCTTGGCGCAGCTCGAACTTGCGCCGCTTGAGCCACTCCAGCCAGGTCGAGATATCAAAGCTGTCTGCACGGGCACAGACTTGCACGACCGGGCACCCGGGGCGGACCGCCTCGATGTTGCGGCGCGCGAGCGCTAGATCAAAATGCGCCGCGGCGGCGAGGTCGAGCTTGGTCAGCACCACAATGTCGCAGGTGTGAATGAGCGTGGGGTATTTCACCGGCTTGTCTTCGCCCTCGGTAACGGACATCAACAGCGCCCGCGCATCGGCCCCGAGATCCCAACTCGCGGGACAGACCAGGTTGCCGACATTCTCGATGAAAAGATAGTCCAACTGATCGAGGGTCCAATCGCCCAAGGCGCGCTCGACCATGTCGGCTTCGAGGTGGCAGATGTTGCCGGTCTCGATTTGCCGCGCCGGCACGCCGGTTGCCGCCAGCCGGCGGGCGTCGTTATCCGTCGCCAGATCGCCGACGATCGCGGCACAGCGCTGTGCGCCATGCAAGGCCTCCAGCGTGCGCACAAGCAACTCGGTCTTGCCCGCCCCCGGCGCCGAGACCAGATCGACGACCATCACGCCGGCAGCGCGAAAGCGCGCCCGCAGGGCACGGGCCGTCTGATCGTTTTGCTTCAGGATGCGCGTGCGAACCTCGACGATGCGCGTGGTCATGTTGGCTCCACCTCGATGGCTTCCAGCTCCTGCTCACGCCCGGCGATCAGCTCCGCGGCGCCGCGCCCGCAGCGCGGGCAGGTCATGCTCCACGGCTCGCGCGGCGGCGTGGCGGCCGCGCAGTCCTCGCAATAGATGCAAGCCGGCACTTCGCGAATTTCGAGCCGGGCGCCGGCGCAGGCTGTTCCGATCGCCGCCAGCGGGAAGGCCGCGGCCAGCGCCGCGGAAGAGACGCCGCTGAGCGCGCCAATGGCGACGCGCAGCGCGACAATTCGCTCGTGCGCTGGTGCAATAGCCGGCGCGACCTGTTCCTCCAGCGCGGCTTCGGCCAGCTCGATCAGTCGGATGGCAATGGACAACTCATGCATGTCTGTTCGCATATGAGGCGCTTGGGCGGCTTCATGGCGCTCGCGGCGTCGGGCGTTTTGCACTCGGGCTACTGGCGCTCGGCAGCGCAGCTTCGTGGCTTCAGAGGTCGCTGAGACGCCGTCGGCCACGGAGGGCGGACGCTACAGCGCAGCTCGCGCTGTAGCGTTGGGGCTCCGTACCCAATGCCGGGTCGGGCAAGCGCGTTGTGCCAAAGTCCGCCAGCATCGGCCACAGAGCGCCGACGCTAAGACAAATTCACCTCGGCCGGGCAGCGCCGACGCTACGGCAATTCACCCATCGGCCTCGGCGGGCTGACGATACGGGGAATTCAGCGCCGCTCTGGTGTTATAGTACCTCAAGTGCTCGCAGGCTTTTCGCGAAGCCGCGGAGGTCCGGCCCCATCCGAGCGAGGCGTGCTTCGCGAATGCAACGGCGACGCCGCACGGCATGCTTGCTTCGCAGCGTCTGCCCAAAGGACGTGCAATCATGTGTCTGGCGATACCCGCTGAAATCACAACGATCGACGAAGATCGAACCAGCGCGATCGCCGACGTGCTGGGTGTGCGTCGGCCCATCAACATTCTGCTATTGGCCGATGAGCCGCCGCAGCCGGGCGATTGGGTGCTGGTGCACGTCGGTTTTGCGATGAGCCGAATCAGCGCCGCGCGTGCCCGCGAACAGCTTGACCTGCTCGCGCGGCTCGGCGCGGTCGAGGAGGCACGCCGCGAAGCGGCCGCCGGCGTCAGCGACTTGCCTGGAGCGCCAACGTGAAATTCGTCGACGAATTTCGCGACGCGGCGCTGATTCACCGCTGCCGCGAAGAGATCGCGCAACAGGTTGCGCCCGGGCGGCGCTATCGCATCATGGAAATCTGCGGCGGCCATACACACGCGATCTTTCGCTTTGGCTTGCATCAACTGTTGCCGGATAGCATCGATCTCATTCACGGTCCCGGCTGTCCGGTGTGCGTGTTGCCGGCGGCGCGGATCGACCTGGGGCTGAGGCTGGCGGCGGATCCGCGCGTGATCTTCACGGCGTTTGGTGACGTGCTGCGCGTGCCGGGTCACGCCGGCAGCCCGCTCGATCACCAGGCGCGCGGCGTCGACGTGCGGATGGTCTATTCGCCGCTCGATGCGCTGCAATTGGCCGAGGCGAACCCGGCGCGGCTGGTGCTGTTTTTCGCGATCGGTTTTGAGACGACGGCGCCGGCGACGGCCCTGACGCTGCAGCGCGCGCGGGCCGCGGGCATCGGAAATTTCGTGGTGCTCAGCAATCACATTCTGGTGCCGCCGGCGATTCGGGCGCTGTTGCAGCAGCCTGACACGCCGCTCGACGCGTTCATCGGGCCGGGGCATGTATCGACGATCATCGGGTGTGAGCCGTACGAATTCATCGCGCGTGAATTTCGCCGGCCGGTGGTGGTATCGGGGTTCGAGCCGCTCGATCTGCTGCAATCGATCGCGATGATCCTGCGACAACTGTGCGAAGGTGCGGCGCGGGTCGAGAATCAGTACGCACGGGCCGTCACCTGGGCGGGCAATGTCGCGGCGCAGCGGGCGATGGCGGATGTTTTTGAGCCGCGTGCTTCATTCGCGTGGCGCGGCCTGGGCGAGATTCCCGCGTCGGGTCTGCGACTGCGAGGCGCCTACGCCGCGTGGGACGCCGAGGCGCGCTGGCCCGAGCATGCCCGCAGCGCCGCGGTTGAGCCGCTCGAAGCGCCCTGTGGCGAGGTGTTGCGCGGCGCGCTGCCGCCGCGGGCGTGCCCGCACTTTGGCACGCGCTGCACGCCGGCGCAACCGATTGGCGCGCTGATGGTGTCGTCCGAGGGCGCATGTGCGGCGGAGTATCGCTTTGGGCTGCCGCCGGCGGTGAATGTCGCGCAGGCGTGACCGGGTTCGAGCCAAGCGGGCCGCACCGTCAGCACCGGCGATCGTCTGGGCTGGTCCCCCCTTTTGATCACACGCTTGCATCATCGACACCGGAATACGGCATTGAAACATGGGATTCCGCTGTTTGCGCAATGATGAAACGCACGGACATCGACCGTAGCAGTGCGTGAACAGAAGGTAAAAATGTGGCGAAAGCGCGGTAACCTAGTGTTCCGTCAAGCTTGAGTTTTCCAATGAAGTGCAAAAGAATTTCGGCGTGACGGCGTGAAATATGAGCCTTTGATTGTTGTTGGACGCACGGGCCGGAGGCCCATGCTACCCTCGATTCAAGCCCGAAATCATGAGATCTGACAGACTACGAGGCGCGATGTTCATCCGGCTTTGCCAGTGCCGCGGTTACGGCTTTCACCAGTTCATCGGGCACGCTGTTCGGCGGCGGGGCGCAGCCCGAGGCCGCGCATTCCTTAGCCAGAGTGATGGTGCGCTGAAAGCTTGACAGGTAGGCGACGCACGCCGGACAGACCTGCAGGTGCCGATCAAACTCGGCGACGACGCCCGCGGGCAATTCGCCCTCGACATAGTCGCTCAGGAAGTCGAGCAACTGCTGACATGACAGATAGCCGGTCGCCGGAGAAGGTTGAGGATACATAGAAGTCATGTCGAAAGCTTTATCCTAGCCGAGTGATTGACGTCGATCGGCCCGGCTCAGCGCATGTGCCCATCCAGCAACGTCCGCAGCGCCTGCCGGGCACGATGCAAGCGCACCTTCACCGCGTTCGGCTCGATGTCGAGAACGGCGGCGGCGGCGGCGGTATCCAAGCCCTCGATGTCGCGCAGCATCAGCACCACGCGATAGATCTCCGGCAACCGTTCTATAGATGCCCGGACCAGCGCCCGGGTTTCATCGGTCTCGACCGCTTGAGGTCCGGTTTCTCGCCACTCGACCGCCGGCTCAGCCTGGTGCCCGTCGTCCTGAAAGCGCGGCAGGAGCGCTTCGATCGAAATTTCAGGTCGGCGCTGGCGCGAACGCAGCTTCATCAGGGCCGCGTTGACGGCGATCCGATGCAGCCAGGTCGAAAGCTTGGATTGGCCCTCAAATTTCGCGATGGCTCGATAGGCCGAGATGCAGGCGTCCTGAAACGCATCCTGAGCATCCTCTTCGCTCGAGAGCATGCGGCGCGTCACGGCCAGCATCGGGCCGCCGTACGCACGGATCAATGACTCAAACGCTGCTGCCTCACCGCGGCGGAGGCGCGCGAGCAGTTCCGCTTCGGCGTGATCGGCGGGGCGCTCGGGCTGGCGGACGCTGGCAGAATTGTGGTCCACGGGTGTTATGGTACTCCGGCTCGCAGGCGATTGCACGGGGAAGATACGAACCCCATGCAAGCGCGGTTCGATGTCGCGAGTTGCAGCGATTGTCGGAACCCGTGGGGATGCACACCTCGACGCACACGCCAACCGAACCACGCGAACCGAACCGCGCCCGTCAGGAAGCGATTGGCGTCGCTGCACGCCTGATCTGCTCGATCGGCCGAGAGTCCCTGCAAGCTTGTCGATGGGTTCGCTTCTGTTTCAAGTCGGATTCGAACCCCAGGCGACGAGTTAGCACGGCGCACTGCGTGAATCGAATCGCTCCCTTACGGTCGCGGTTCGGTTTGAAGGCCCGCGCGAACCGAACCGCGCCCGTCAGGAAGCGATTGGCGTCGCTGCACGCCGAGAAAGCACAGCGCGGCGCAGCTTCGCGAGTCAGCGCGGTTCGCGCGGCCTGCGACCGGCCGGCGCACGGCGCGGGCGGCGCTTTGGCGCGATCGACTTGATCATCACGCGGCTGGGTTGATCCGAGTCGAACGGCACACGCGCATGCCGCATCGCCGCGGCGATCAACGCGGCGACCGCCGGGTCGTCGAGGGTGGCTTCGTCCTCGATTCGAACGAAGCGTCCCACGCGGCCGCCGCCGCGCAGGCGTTGCCGGGGGTCGGGCAGCTTGGCGCCCTGCAAAAAATAGAGATTGACCCAGCGCGGATAGACCGCGATCGATAAGATCGCATCCGACGCTTTATCCGTCGGCCCGAATCCGATCGCGAGCGCGTTGTAGTTGTCATAGACCAGCACCTGGGCGCCGGGCAACAGCCGGCGGATTCTCGGATAAATCCGTCGCACCAGGGCGGCAATATCCGCGGAGAACTCGGCGATGCCGGCGGCGAGTAGTCGTGCGGGCGTCACGTCTGCACATGATAACCCTGCGCGTCGCGCGCGAAGCATGCCGCGCCGCCGCCACGCGCCGCCACCGATTCGTTTTCAAGCGAACATCGCGGCTATCATTCGCACCGCGATGAAATCCTCCGCGGCACGATCGGCTTCCGCTCAGCCCGCCGCCCGCGCCGGCGCGGGCGCATCGACCGGCGCGCTCGGGCCGGTGCGAACCGGCTCCGGGCTGACCGGGGCGGCGCTCATTTTTCTGCTCGCGCTCGGCGTACGCG
>CAYQLG010000022.1:0-43456 GCA_964418235.1 uncultured Planctomycetales bacterium | reverse complement strand
GGCGTTGCCGACGCGCACGGCGCCCAGCGCTAGCGCTGGAGCATCCGGGGCGCCGCCGGCCATGCCCGCCATGAACATGGCGGCCGCGGCTTGGCCCAATGAACTCACTGAAATCGAGAGTTCGCTGGCGGCGCTGCATGAGCGCATCGCCGGGGCCCGGCAGCAACTGGACCTTGAGCGGGCTGCGCTCGTCACCCAAAACGCCGAGATGCACGCCCTGCGCGGCGACCTCGTTCGGCGACAGACTGAATTGGAGGAGCGCTCGCAGCTATTGACGACGCGCGCCGCCGTGCTGGAGCAGGAAGCCGCCGCCCGCGCCGCGGCCGAGCAGGAGCTGGCTGAATTCCGTGAGCATCTGGCGGCGGACGCGGCGGAGCTGGAAGCCCGACACGCCGAGTGGTCGCAACGCAGCCAGGAACTGGAGCAGCGCGCGACGGATGTCGAGCAGGGCATGCGTGAATTGGAAGCGCGACAGGCGCATCTGGCCGAAATGGCGCGGCAGCGCGAGGCCGAGTTGCAACGCATCGCCGCGCAACTTCACGAACGCGAATCGGCCCTGGCCGAGCGCGAGGCCGCCGAGCAGCAAGCGGCCAGCCAGATCAACCGCTTTGCCGCGTTCTTGCAAGAAACGAGTGCAGCGCTGTCGAAAGCCGCACAGCCCGGTGACCCGCCTCAAGCTTCGCAAATTCCGGCGGCATCGAACAGTGACGTAAAGAACAAGGAGAGCCTCCCCGCGCCGATGGTCGCGACGCCGATCTTCGCCATTCAGCCTGTCGCCGCGCCCGCGGCGATTGCCGGGATCAGGGCTGATGGCCGAGTTGCCGATCCGCCGCCGACGGTTACGAAGGAGTCGGATCGCGCTCGACGACCAGATCATACTCGGCGGTATCCACGCAACGGACGTTGACGAACTCGCCGACGGGCAGGGCCTTCTTGGTGCGGACGTGGCAGACGCCATCGACCTCGGGCGCCTGGCCGGCATGGCGACCATGCGTGCCGTCGCGATCAGACGCATCAATGAGCAGCGGGAAGCGCCGCCCGACCTGACGCTTCGCCGCGGCGAAGGCCACCTCCTGCTGCACCAGCATGAAGCGCTCATAGCGCTCCTGTTTGACGCGATCTTCGAGCTGTTCCTTCATGCGGCCGGCCGGCGTCTCCGGCTCGAGCGAATAGCGAAACGCCCCGGCGGCGTCGAAGCCGAAGGTGCGCGCGAAATCGAGCAGCTCGTCGAACTCCGCCTCAGTCTCGCCCGGGAAGCCGACAATGAACGTCGTGCGAATCGAAACCCCGGGAATGTTCCGCCGCAGCTTTTCAAGCAGCGTTTCGGTTTGCTTGCGCGTCACGCGGCGGGCCATCGCCTTCAGCATGCGGTCGTTGATGTGCTGCAGCGGGATGTCGATGTATTTGACGATGCGGTCGCACGCGGCAATGGTCGCGATCATCTCATCGGTGAAGATCGACGGATAGACGTACATCAGCCGAACCCACTCGGCCCCGTCGCATTCGGCATTCAAGCGGCGCAGCAACGCCGATAGCCCGCTGGCGCCGCTTGCGGCCAGCGCCGCGTCATCCGGGGCATCGACGTCATGGCCGGCCGGACGGGCCAGCGCCGCCCCCGGCGCGAGGTCGAGGCCGTAGCTGGTCGTATCCTGACCGATCAGGACCAGCTCGCGCACGCCGTCGCCGATCAGCTCGCGCGCCTCGGCGATGATCTCATCAGGAGTCTTGCTGTGCATCGGCCCGCGGATGCTGGGAATCGTGCAGAAGGTGCACTTCTGATTGCAGCCCTCGCTGATGCGCAAATAAGCATAATGTTGCGGCGTGAGGCGCAGCCGGCCTAAATCGTTCCAGCGGGCGGCGGCCTCGGGGGCGGTCGGGTGATAGTCGCCGAGATAAAGATTCACATCGGCGTCGCGGTCCATCCGCCAGACCGCGCGGACGACATCGTCGCGATTGTTCACACCGACGAGCGCGTCAATCTCCGGCGCGGCTTCACGAAGCTTCTCGCCGTCGCGCTGCACGAGGCAGCCGGCCACGACAATGCGCTTCAGCCGGCCGCGGCGCTTGCGCTCACCCAGTTCGTGAATGATCTCCAGGGCTTCGGTGCGCGAAGATTCGAGAAAGCCGCAGGTGTTGACGACGATCGTGTCGGCCAGGTCTTCCTCGCCGCTGATGATCGCGCCGGATTCGGCCAATTGACCAAGCATCTTCTCGGAATCAACCAGATTCTTCGCGCAGCCGAGCGAGACGAACGAAACCACCGGCGGCTTGCGGAGCTTGGGCTTGGCGGCGCGCTTCTGGCTCGCCGGCGCACCGCCGAGGACGGGCAATTCGAGGCTCTGCCGCCCAGCGCCGGCGGATTTGGATAGTCGGTTGCGATCTGCCATTGCGACAATTGTAGCGATCCGCCGGCATTCTGCCGACCGGAGCCGACGCCGCTCAGGCGGACACTCAATGGACGGCGGAGCGTAGTCCCGCCGTGCGGGCACCTGGGCCGGCCAGGTCCGGTCTTTCAGCCGTGAAGCCGCTCATGGACCGTCTGGCGCGCGATCGGGCAGCGCCGCCGGGGCGGCGGCATCATCCTTGCCGGTGACAATCGCCGGCGCGTCCTTGAGGATCAGGCGGAAGAGCTTGTAGTGCGTTTCAAAGACCGCCCGCTGCACGGCGTTGGGCACGATGTCGGACGACATGCCCATGCTCGGGTCGTTGAATCTCCGCCCGCAGGCCACGACGACCACGTCGCCCTTGCCATAGCGCACATGCGCGATGACGGGCTTGCCATTGACGAGCGCGAGCACGTCGGCGCGCTCGTGGGGTGCGCCTTTGCGCGCTCGCGGCGTGATCTCAATCGTCGCGGACGCGTCAATTTGTATCGACGGCCACAGCACCGCGGCGCTGCCGGCCGGAGCGCCTTCGTCGGCCACGCTGGTGAGCGTGCCGCGCTCGCTGGCGCTGCGCTGAAGCTCAAGGCCGAACGGATGGAGCAGCGTGTTCGCGGTCGAGCCGGCGCTGTCGGGCGCGTCGAGCAGGAGCACTTTGCCGCCGGCCTCCACATATCGCACCAGCTCCGCCGTGAACTCGGCCGTCGGAATCTTCGTGGGCTCGAGGAAGACGACCGCAGAGGCGTCCTTGGCAAAGACCTCCGCTGCGCCGCTGCGCCGGGCATAGAAAAAGCCCAGGCGCATGATGAACTGCTCAAAGAGGCCGTAGCCGTCGGATTTGCCGCCGATGAACCCGTTCGTCGGCAGCACCGTTTCACAGAGCGTGCGGTCGATGACGATGCGCGTCAGCGGCTTGTCGGGCAGAGGCGCGGGAAACGCAGCGCGATTCAGCGAACCGGCCAGGGCCGCGCCGCCGGTCCAGCCGATCAGCCCCGCCGCGAGAAGCGGCAGGGTAATGCCCGTGCCGCGCCGCGGTCGCAAGAGAACGAGCGCCGTGATGACAAGCCCCGCGCCGCTGACGAACAGCACAAAGCGTGGATCGCCCGTGTCGCCACGATGCAGCCACTCCACCATGCCGAGGAACAGATCCGACTTGCCGGGATCAAAGACGCAGAAGTTGGAGAACTGCGTCGAGTCGCTGAAGGCGACGACGCGGCCTTTGCCGGAGCGCGTCGACCAGAGCTGTACAAACGCGCCGCTGCGCATGTCGGGGCGGTTTTCGAGCGGCGGATAATAGTTGCTGACGTGATATTCCGCAGGCAGATTTTTTAGCCCGGTGGAAAGCACGATGTTTCGACCGCGCCGTGTGTGCGGCTCGATCGAACACGAGCCGGCCCAATCCCACTGACGAATGTGCTGCACGATCGGGTGGGGCACGGGGTCGGCGTGGTAGGCCTGCTCAAAGCCCTCGTCGATGTCGAAGATGCAATCGTCGCGAAAACGGAAGCCGTAATGCTGCGCGATCTCATTGAGCACGGTGCCGCTGCGGTAAAAATTCGTGTGCTCGCCGATCAGCAGAAGACCGCCGCCGGCGTCGACAAAGTCCCGGATGGCTTTGATTTCCTCAGGCAAATAGCGCGACGTGGGCACTTTGAGCACCAGCACCGCGGTCGATTTGAGCACTTCGGGCGTGATGGTCGCGACGCGCTTGCGCGGGTCGGGGTCGGCGTCGGGGGCTTTCTCGATCCGGCCCACGTCGTAGTAACGCGACATGTAGTTATAGAGCACCGTGTAGGTGTACGCGACCTTGTCGCCATACCACTCGGTGTCGAAGGGCGTGTTGGTCGGTTCCCATTCGCCGTGGGCCTCGTCAAAGAGCACGCGGCCGGGGCGGCGCGTGCCGGCCGGATCCCAGAACACGCCCATCGCGACCAGCGCCAGCCCCGCCACCTCCGGCACGAGTCCGATGATTGCAAGGCGATGCACCGGCTTGAGCGGCGCGGCGTCGGCACGGCGCTCCGTCGGCGGTGCGGCGCGCTCCGCGCCGGTGCCTGGCGTCGGTGCGGCGACGATAACCGCAGGGCTGTCTTCGCGCAGGGCCATGTCGTTGCCGCGCGCGGCCCAGCGCTTAACGAGCCGCACATGCAGCCGGGCCATCAACAGCGCCGGCACAAGCCCCAGCAGCAAGGCGACCCAGGGGCTCCAGAACTGATTCATGAGGTCGAGCCTGGCGTCGTAATCGGTCCGCAGCAGCCGCGTCATGTAGAGCGCCAGCAGCAGCACCGCGCGCAGCGGCAGCCACAACAGCACCAGCAACACTAGCGCGCCGCCCAGTTGCAGCAGCGCGGCGCCCGGCGGTGTGCCCGCCCGGCTGCGCAGCCAGCGCGTCGCGAAGATCGCCCCTCCGGTGATAATCGCCAGCGAAACCACATCGGCCAGCAAATCCCACGTGACGCCGAAGCTCTGCGATTGCCTCATCGCATAGAGCGTCAGCTCGTTGCCGCTCACGGCCGCGTTGTGGCCGAGCAGATTGAACAGCGCGCCCAGCAGCGCGGCGAAGACCGGCGCAAGCTCGTGCGTGCGGCCGGAGAGATACTGAAACGCGACCAGCGTCAGCCCCTGCGCCAGCAGCACCACGCCGCCGAGCGTGAACATGTCAGCGAGCCGGCGCGTGGCGCGATTTTCGCCGGCCGTTGCCGCGAAGCCGGCCCCCAGCACAAGCAGCGCCGGAATCGCTTTGTACGGCGCGGGCATCCACACCGCCGCCGGCGCAAGCAACACCGCGGCGAGCACGGCCACCGCAGGCGGCGTCGGCCACGTGACCGTGCGCCATAAGCAGAGCGTGCCCAGCGCGATCGTTGCAAGCCACCAGAGCGGCTGAGCGTTGTAGTACTGATGTGTGCCAAACAACCATGAGACCGCCAGCAGCGCTATGCCCAGCCACGCGCGCGTGATGGCGCCGGCAGAGCCGTGCAGAGGCGTGAATTCATTGTGCGTGATATCAGACATGGCCCGCGCCTCCTTCACCAAATCCAGCGTGACATGCTTGCGAGCACCACGCGGCCGCGCCTGGGAATACCGCGCCTTGCAGCGCCGCGCTCGGCAGCGCCGCGACCGTAAGGAAGCGGTCTTCAGATGCCGCGAGCCGCGTCATGCTCAGTGCCTCAGCCGCGTCATGCCGACCCTGCCCCGCTGTCTGCAGTCTGTGCCAAGCCTGCGCAATCTCCGGCGGTTGATCGGGCGGCGGATCGCCACTGGGCGGTTCGCTCGGCGGAGTCTCGACGGGCGGCGCATTGGGTTCACCCGCCGGCGAAGCATTCGGGTCATCCGCTGGCGGCGTGCCGGGGTCACCCGCAGGCGCAGCCGGATCAGTGGGCTGTGCCGGTTCGGGCGGCTGCGCCGGATTAGCCCCCGGCGGAGGCGCGGGCGGACCGACCACCGTCGGCGGCGCCGCCGGCCGCGGACGGCGCTGCTCAAGCCGCTCCGGCGTCCACTTCGGACCGCGCAGCTCACCGATCAGGAAGCGCCAGAATTCGGCATTCTCGCGCATGCCCTCAAACGGCTGACCGTCGATGTTCTCGAGGTTCTCATTCGTCGCGAAGTTGCTGTCGCCGATCAGGACCACTTTGCCCTGGCCGACTGACCGCATGATGATCACCGGCACATCGCCGCCGCCATAGGCCAGCACGCGCGGCTCGGCCGCGCCGAAATAACGCGGATCGGCCAGATTCACGTCGGTCGTCCACACCGCCCACGCCGCATGAAAGCGCACATGGAACATGTCCTCTTCGGTGCGGAGGAACGGCGACTTGAAGAACCCCAGCGGCCACGGCTCCAGCACCGGCCGCTCCTGCTCGAGCGGGTTCAGCCCGACCGTGAGGTTGTAATCCGCCAGCAGCTCCTTCACCGGCGCGAAGCGGTCATAACCCGCCGTGACGATGAGATGTCCGCCGCCGACAACCCAGTCGCGAATGATTGCGCGCTCCTGCGGCGTATAGCGGCCGGTCGGGGCGCAGAGGATCATCAGCCCGGCCTTGCTCAACCGGTCGCGCGTGATCTCGGGCAGCGTTAGCGCCAGATAGTTCTCGCGCAGCAATACCAGATGCAGCCCCATCAAGGCGTTCTCACGCAGCGATTCCTCGCTGACCGACAACACGTGCGAGATATCGACATAAGCGACGTCGTTGGGTGTCTTGCGCGTGCCGTCGGGCAGGTTGAACCACGTATTCGCCGCCTGCGTCGCGGAGACGTAGAGGGTCGCCGCCAGGGCCGCGCTCGTCGCGGCGGTTTTGCCGAAACTCGGCCGCCAGAGCAGCGCGGCCAGCGCCGCCAGCAGCAGAATGATCCCGCCGATCTGCACCCCGGACGGGTGCACGTTGGCGTCGCGCCGCGCCAGATAGCCGAGCAGGCGTGAGAGAAATTCATACGAGCCGAACATGATGCCGTTGGTGATGCTCGACGTGTCGCCAAAGGCGATGACGCGGCCGCTTTCGACCTTCTGCTCGGCGATGAGAATCTGGTCGCCGAGCCGCTCACCCGGGTCATATTTGTCGTTGCCCATCATCGCGGGGCCGGTGCCGAGGTCGCCGGGATCGGCCCAGCCAAAGCGCCCGATCAGAATCGGCCGAGCCGGATGTGTCACCGCGAGCGACGCGCCGATCACGCAGCCGAAATCGTTGCGGTTGTCTCGTACGCCGGCGGTGATCGGGTGCGCGAGCGGCTCATACGAATCGAGCCAGCCGCCGACGGCGAACGTCGAAGAGTCAAAGTTGACGCGGATGCGGCCGGCGGTCGCCTCGTCGCCTTTGACGACAGCGTCGAGCACCTCATTGAAACGCGCCGCCTCGATGTCCTTGATCCCGTCGCCGTCGTCATCTTCGCAGGCGGTGTGTTCGCCCATGACGAGCAGTCCGCCGCCCTTGCGAACAAAGGTGCGGATACGCTCCAGCATCTCCGGATCCCACTTTTCATTGGGAAACAGGAGAATGAGCACATCCGCCGCGGCCAATTCTTCCTCGGTCAGCTTTTCGGAGATTTTGCACGTGCCGCCCAGGCTTTCGACAAATGTCGGCAAGAGGCCATACATGCCGATCGTCAGCCGGCCATAGTCGCCCCACTTCGGCACAAGCCAATTCAGAAAGCCCTTTTCATAACAAAGCACTTTCTTGCCCGTCAGCGCGAGGCCTTCGGCGCCGAGGCCGTGCCGCATCGTGACCGGCGGCAGCAACGCGCTCGCGACAATCGCGACCAAGGCCAGCCCCAACCCCACGCCGGTCAAGCCACGCCGCGCAGCAGGCTCGGCGGTTGCGCCGGTTTGCGCCGCGTTCGCCGCCGGTCGCCAGCGCGTCCAGCACAGCATCGCGGCGGCAATCGCCCCATGCGCCAGCGCCGCCATCAGCGGCACATTCCACGGCAGCAGCATGCGGCCGGCGGCGATCAGCGCGTCTTCCTTCGGCGGCTCCAACGGATTGATCAGCCCGTGCGAGCCGGGCAGCGGCGGCAGCTTGCCGGCCCAGTCGCCGGCGTAGGTCAACGCGATGAGATAGCCCGCATGCGCCACGCCGATTGCGGCCAGCGCAAAAAGCCCGCGCAAGACGCGCGGCCCGGGCGTGCTGCACAGCCACGCCACCCACAGGGCCAGCATCGTCACCAGAAAATCAACCCCGGCAAAGTATGCCCCAGCCGAGAGCGGCAGCCCCGTGGCCGGTCCGACCCAAGCGCTGAGCGACGTGCCGACGCCGTCGAGCCACAGCCAGAACGACGGAATCGCGGTCTTGGCCGTCAAATACAGGCTCAGAGCAGCGATGCCCGTCGCGCCGCCGGTAAAGGCGTCGCGCTCTTCGCGCGGGCGGCCCAGCGCCATGATGAGCAGCGCGAGGCCGATTCCCGCGACATTGACCCCGAGTTGGTCGGTGAAAATCGCGATGGCGCCGACGGCGATCGCCGCCGCGACCAGCGCGACGCCCGGCCACGCCATGACCGCACTGACAACGATCGCAAAGAGCGCGAGGCTGTTGCGCAGGGCATCGCCGATCAGGCCGGTAGAGCCGGCCGCCAGCCACGCCGCGAGCAGCGCGACTGCGATCGCGACGCCGCTCGTCGTCGCGAGTTGTCCGGCAATGGGCATGGGAAATCGGGTGGGGGCTGCGGAAACCGGGGCGGCAGTCATGACGGCACGCGGACGCGCGGCTGAGCCGGCGGCGCCGGCATCGGCGCGCCCGCTTGAATTCAGGGCCGATTCGGCCACAGGGGCACGAGGCACGATGTACTCCTCTCGACAGGGCAGATGAAACGCTGACCCGGGCAAAGCGCTCGAAAGCGTCGCCACGGGGATAACGGTAGCGGCTGGCTCGGCGCAAACAAGTGTGTCCCCTGAAAAATCGAACGCGGCATGGCGCGATCTCAGATTCTTGGCAGCGCGCCATCGGCTCATGCGCGACCCCATGCCGAGAGAGTTTGTCGACTTCCATCGTCCCCCGACTACACAGCCTCTCCGTCAGGACCGCATCTCTGCGGCAAGATGTTAAGGGCGCCACGTTCCGCGGGAGGTCTATGTTTTGTCGGCAACCCCCGGTTTGACCGAGTCTGCTGAGTGTGATCGACAGCATCAGCGAGGCGGTCATTTGATGTAAGCAACAGCGCGGGAACGCAACGCAGCCCTGTCAGAATCAAACCGACGACTCGCGTCCGCACGCGCATCAGCCGGAGATTGCTCGTTGATCAAGCGCCCTTTTCGCCATGCTTTCCATACGGGTGTATCGATAGACGACAGCCGTCATCATGAGTGCGCCCCCCTGGACACTCCCATGTCGACGCGCGGCTGAGGGCTGCCCTGGTTAGGGAAGGCCGCCCCGCGGGCGGCGCGCTCACGGCGTGCCAGGATCGTGCAAGCTCGCTTCGGTCGCAGCGACGACCTTCAGCGCGTGGCCGTCCGGGTCGCGGACGATGAATTCCTTGTGGTTCGCAAGGGCCGATTCGCCGAACCGAATCGCACCCGCTGAAACGAACCGGACTCCACTCGCACGAAGATCTTTCGACAATCTGGCGACATCTCGCGAGGCGAGCTTCGTCTGCCAGTGCAACAAGTCATTGGCATGCGCATCTGCCGGATATGGGCGACCGTCGCGCGGCTGAAGATATTCGAGCAGCTCGATCGCCGGACCGCGGGCAGCGCGCAGCGTCGTGATGCGCAGCCGCGCGCCGACGACATGATTCAACGCCTCCTGCTCCGGGCCGTGGTTCTCGCTGCCGCCGACGACCCGCATGCCGAGCAAGTCGCGATAGAAACGCAAGCCGGCCTCGGTGTCGGCGACGACGATCGCCGTGTGGTCGATGCCGAGAAACAGGCGATCGGTTTTGGCGTGCCTCTTGGGGTCGCCTTTGCCGGGCGGGAAGGAGAGTATCTCCAGAAAATGCCCGTCCGGGTCGCGGAAGTAATACGCACGAATGCCCGCCGCGTTTTTGTTCCAGTCCGGCAGTCTCTGCGGGCCGCCGCGCGAAGCGGCCCGCACGTTGTGCTCGCTGAGCCGGGCGTATGCGCGGTCCATGTCGCTGACGATGATCGCGATGTGCTGGAACCAGCGATCGTTGCTGCGCGTGTCCGGCGGAAAGGCGCGGCCCGGCGGCGACTCGTATTGCGTCAGCTCGATCGCCTCGTCGCCGAGCCGCAACGTCGCGATCCGGGCGACGGCGGTGTCGAGTCCGTGCAACCTGGCGAACGGGGCGTCGCTGCGGCGTCGCTCATCCACCTTTTCGAAGGTCAGCACGTCGGTGAAGAACGCGACCGAGCGATCGAGATCCGAGACCGTGATTCCGAGCGACAAAACGGTTTCGCCCGTTGCACGCGCGTCGCGCGTCGCGGGCTGCGTCGATTGCGCGGCAAGCGGCGCGGCGCACGCGAACGCGATCAGCAAGTACGCAGGAACGATCCGTCGGTTTGCAGGATGCAGAGCCTTGGCCATTGCGGTTCCTCATCGATGCCGTCGAGCGTGTCGACACGACGCATCACAGGGAGCGACTACGGTCGCAATTGATGAAATTCACAGTGAAAAATGCAGCGTTTGTCGTTGCAATGATCGAGTTTGGCGCAGTAGACCTGGCCCAACTCCGGCAGCGCCGCGTACGCCGCACTGGCCAGCAGCATGCCCGCGAGCGGCGCGGTGAAGTAGACCCATAGATGCCGCCAGCGGCGCGCGAGCAGCGCCGAGCCGAAACTGCGCGCCGGATTCATGCTCATGCCCGAAAGCGGCGCCTCGAAGGTGATGTACAACGCCACCAGCGTTCCGGCGAGCAGACCGGTGTACGGCGCGACGACGGCGTGATTGCTCGCCAGCAGCACGCACAGCATCATGCCGAAGGCGATCGCCGCTTCGGCGATCCACGCGACCCGCACGCCGCGCCGACCGGGCTGGGTCACAACGTGATTGACCGCCGGGTGCCGCAGGCGCTCACGCAGGGCCAAGCGCGCGACGGCGACGCCGAGCGACGCTCCGGCGAACTGCGCGGCGACGTAACACAGCGCATCGACCGGCGCGACTTTGCCGCGCAGGGCAAAGGTGATTGTCGTCGCCGGGTTCATGTGCGCGCCGGATTGCTGCCCCCAGGGTGAATAGATGAGCGTGACGGCGGTCAGCCCCATGGCCACGCCCATCAGCGCGCGGCGCGACAGGTTGTCGCCGATTCGGCGCGTGACGGGCGAGTCTGGGTGACCCAGCAGCGTGCCGAATGTACAGGCCGAGATCATGAAACAGCCCAGCAGCGCTGCTTCCATCGCATATTCAGGCCAATGAATGAATAACGCCTCAGGCATGACGACTCGCTGACCGCTGAGCGGCGGTGGGTTCGGCTTGGCTGCGCGGCGGGTGGGTCGCCGTGAGCAGCACGGGGCAGCGCCGTGTGCGTACAGCGCTGACCGTGCCCAGCGCGAAGCCGCCGAGGCCGTCGGCTTCGAGCCAGTCCGCGTTCAAACTGGATTCGCGCTCGATCATCTGGCTCCCTCCTGTGGGATTGCCGCGTGGTGCAGCCGTGCTCTCGGTGAGTCACATGCATCATGGGATGCATGGCGGCTTGCGGAGTTTCGCGCAAGCGGCGCACCTCGGCGCGAACGGCGTGCCGCTTCAGCGCCCCGCGGCCGTCAGCGCGACTCCGCCGCGGACACCGGCGATGTTGAGCCGCACGCGATAGATGCTGGTCTGCGCCGCCCAGTAAAGCGTGCGTCCGTCATCGCCCCAGGCGAGGTTGTGCGCGTGCTCGGGGCCGCGCAGCGTGCCGAGGTGTTTGCCGTCGGGCGAGAGAATCCACAGGCCGCCGGGACCGGAAAGATAGACGTTGCCGCGCTGGTCGACTTTGACGCCGTCGATCGCCTCGTCGCCTTTTGCGGAGGTCATGTCAAAGAAGACGCGCGCGTCCGACGGGGTGCCGTCGGCTGCGATCGCGTAGCGCATCACCACTTTGCGATGGTCTTGCCAGTTGCCCACGTAGAGAAACTTCTCGTCGGGCGAGAATGCGATCCCGTTGGGGCCGCTCAGTTCGCTGTCAATCAATTTCACCTGTCCGCCGATCAGCGCATAGACGCCGGCGTGCGACAGCTCGCGGCGCGGGTCGGCGGCGAATTGGGGAAGCCCGAAGAACGGGTCGGTGAAGAAGAGCGCTCCGTCGCTGCGATAGACCAAATCGTTCGGACTATTCAATCGCTTGCCGTCGAAGCGATCGGCGAGCACCGTGAGCACGCCGTTGGGTTCGAGCCGCGTGACGCGTCGGTTGCCATGTTCACAGATCGTGACGCGCCCTTCGCGGTCGATGGCCAGGCCGTTGGAGCCGGGCTGGCGATACTCGCCGATGTCCACGCCGGCATAGCCGCTGTTGGCGCGGTAGGTCGATACCTCGCCATCGCGCGTGCAGCGATAGATGATGTTGCGATTCGGATCGCTGAAGAGCAAATAGCCGTCGTTGATCGGCTGCGCGCCGGCGCCTGCGACGGCGGCGGGCACCCAGAGCGGGCCTTCGGCAAATGTGAACCCGGTGGCGACGCGCTCCAGCATGGCGTCCGGCGAGACAATTGTGTCGAGAGCGTTGTCGTGCTTCTCGACATCGAGTTTGGCCGAGGTGACACCGCCCCAGCGACCGGGCTTGTAGAGCTCGAGCGTGGCCGAACGGATCCACACGAAATTTGCCGGCGGGTCGGAGAGCGGCCCGTTCGCGGCGAAAACCGCGAGCTGAATCGACTGACCCGGTACGGCGCTGCGCGTCAACACGACGCGATTCGGCGCGTTCCAGCCGCTGACCAGCGCGCCGCCGGCCTGGCCGAGCACTTGCGGCAGTTTTCCATCGACCCAAACTTCGGCGTAGTCATCGAGCGTCAGATTGAGCACCACCGTGCCTTCGCGCACGTCGGTGCTGCCGATTTTCTCGGGCAGCGTGAGACGCAGGCGATACCAGTGAAACGCGAGCCGACCGGTCGAACGCCGCGCTTGCAGGGCGAACGCGTCGATCGCCTCCCACTGCGAATCGTCGAAGTCGGCGACGCCGGCGCGCGGCTGGATGTCGTGCGTGCGGCTCGGTTTGCCGGTGGCTTTCAGGTCGGGCCCCGGTTCGCGGTGATCGATCTCGACGATTCGCGCGGGTGCGGTGCGCCACTGAGCGCTGATCAGCGCGACGCCGGCCGGCGACGACAGGTCGATGACGGCATCGGGTAGTTTGTCGTTGGTATGCGCAAGCGTCGTCGTCGCGGTGAGCGCGGCACACGTCACGCCGACGGCGGTGCGCAGCATTGCAGGGATTCGCATGGTGTGCGTCCTTTGGAATGGAGAAGTCACAAGTTTTGCTTGAAGTAGATGGCGATTAACGGCGCGGTTTGATCACAGTCCGTTTCGCTCGACAAGCGCAGGCCAATTGGCGTCCGCTTTCGGTAAGTTACCCGCTGGGTCCTTGTGCCAGAGATCCCACGCCTTCTGATTGTGTTGCAGGATGAGCCGCCCGTCGACGACGGCAAAGAAATTCACATCGATCGGCGAGACCTTGTTGATCGACGCGGCATAGGCGCAGAAGCCGCCGAACTGCGGTTCATACTTCGCCGGATTCTTTTGGAATTCCGCTTTGTTCGCCGCGCTCGCGAAGTAGTAGATCGCACCCTTGTACGCAAGCTGATGAGCCGGGTCGCCCTTCACCGGCTTTTTGTCGGTGAAGAAAGCCACCGGATCGTGACCGCCCTGCAGCGCGACGCCGCGCTCGTCGACGTTCACCAGAAACTTGTCTAGCAACGGTTCGCCTGCGGTCGCGCTGGCGATCGGGCGGTGGTTGACCATGCTGCAGCCGGTTGAGCCGAGCAGCGCCGCACCGATCACGGCGAGCGAGAAGAGCTTGTTCATCGCGAGTCCTCCTTCGTGGGTAGGTCGGCAAGGATCACAACTCCGCCGCGCGGCATGGGCACGGCCACGCGCCGTGCCGCCGGCTTACGGTTCGAGTCGGCGGATGTGGGTGATTCACTGGATGCAGCGCTTGTCGTCGTGAGAGCCGGTTGCGGCGCATTCGTACATGGCGCAGCGGCTGCCGTCATCGTCGCTGTGGGCGAGTTGCCGTTCGCAGCGGCCGAATTGTCGGCCACGGCGGCGACGCCGATTTTGGCGATGTCTTCGTCTTGCTGGGCGCTGGCCGCGCCGCTCATGCCGACGGCGCCGACCACCTGGCCGGCGATGATGATCGGCACGCCGCCTTGCAGCGGCGTGAAATCGCTCAGCGCCAACATGGGCGTGCGTCCGTCACGGATGATTTGCTCGAACGCGCCGGTCGGCTTGCGGAACATCGCCGCCGTGCGGGCTTTGCCGATCGAGACGTTGCTCGCCGCCGCGAAGGTGCCGTCGATGCGATGGAGGGCGATGAGATTTCCGCCATCATCGACCACGGCGATGGCGCCGCCGGCCTTCAGCCGCGACGCTTCGGCTTCACACGCGGCGAGAATGGTCTTTGCGCCATCGAGCGAGAGCGACTTCTTTTCGACAGTTTGTGCCAGTGCGGGCGTGACCAGCAGCGCACACGTGAGCGTTGCTCGGGCGAAGGTGCTTATCGTCATGTTGTTTCTCCGAATGTGATGCGCCGTGCGGCGCGGAAACCGGCTGGGCCAGCTGGCCCTGGTGCTTGCGAGCGCAGTCCGCAACCCTCGGGCAAGCCACGAACGCCGCTCGCTCCCAACCGGCGCGAGGAGTTCCGAGGTACGTCAGTTCACGGGCTGTTCGAAAGCGGCTTCGCCCAGCAGGGCTTCGGCCCAGGCACACCAGATCTGCACCTTGGCGATGTCCTGCACATAGTCGGGCACGGTGATTGTGCGATTGAGCTTGTCGTCCTTGATCTTCAAGCGCTGAAGCAGGTACACGTTGCCCTTCGAATCGACCACCTGCCAGTGCGGCGCCGGAGTGTCCGGGATGGTGAAGTCATCCGACCAGGTCAGCACGTGACGCCCGTCCTTGTGTACATGGGCCGTCATTCCGCCGTTGACTTTGGCGCCCTTGAAAGTGCCGGTCATCTGTTTCTCGGTGATCTGTTGGTCGGCCATCGCGGCATGTCCATTCTTGCTCTGGGCCAGAATGTTTCCCGCCGCCAGCATCCCGAGCACGAGCATGGCGACGCCAGAGACCTTGCGCGAAATTCTGCGACCGGCGCTTGTCATCGAAAACTCCATCTGAGAGGTTGGAAAGCCCGCTCGCTGCCGCACATGCAGCATTCAGCGGCGGGCATCGTGAAACGCACTCATTCGATGCGTGGGCGAAGCGCTCGGTTACGAATCGCCGCGGCCTCACGATGATGACTTCGCCAGCTCCCGGACTGCCTGCAGCAACTCGCGCGGATCGGCGCGGTCCTGCACGCGCCCCGAGACGCGTCGCCAGACGATGCGGCCGCCGAGGTCAACCAGGAACTGCGCCGGAAGGGCAACGTCTTCTCCCGACGGCCCGCCGCCCCGATGCAACACTCCGTAGCTCTGAATCACCGTGCGCTCGCCGTCGCTGAGGAGCGGAAACTTCAACCCGAGGCGCACGGCGGCCTGCTGCGCCTGAGACGGCGCATCGACGGAAATTGCCACAATGCGCACGCCCGCGCGGCGCAGCTCGTCGTCGATCTGGCTCAGGCCGCGCAGCTCAGATACACAGAACGGGCACCAGGCGCCGCGATAGAAGACGATCAGCACGCGGCCGCCGCGATGCAGGCTGCTCAGCAAGACCGGCTCTCCGTCCTGATCTGTGAGGCGGAAATCGGGCGCCTCGGTAAGGGTGTTGGCTTTCGCACTGGGCGTGGGTAGCGACGCCAGCCAAAAGAACCAGGCAAAAGCGCCGATGAGCGCCGCAGCGTTGAGCAAGCCGCCGGCCCGCACCCAGCCGCGATCGTCATCGCGCGCATAGATTGCGCCCGCGACGGCCCCGATGCCGGTCAGCAGGAATATGGGCCAGGCGGTCGCGCGGACAATGGGCACGTCGATCAGAGCCAGGTAAAGCGGGCCGGCAATCACGGCGCCGAGCGTCGCGATCAGGAGCGGCCACAAGGGCCGGGCCTTTTCCACTGCGTCGATCACATTCAAGTCATATCGCGCCATGCGAATCGCCCTTTCGGTTCAATGGGATGAATCCTCGTCTGCAGCGTTGGATGCAGGCGCACGGTTTGGGTCTCTCGGCTGTCGGCGATCCGATCTTCGCGGCGGATAGGCTTCGGGCGCCGACTGTAACGCCTCCCCTAGTTCCGGCATCCAGAGAGGGAGGTGGACGAGACCTCATTCTTGAAAGGCACGACATGTCTTCCAGCGCGGAACAGCGGCGTATCACCGAGGCCAATGAGCAAGCCAGGCCCTGGCGGCGCTGGGGGCCGTACCTCAGCGAGCGGCAATGGGGCACGGTGCGCGAGGATTACAGCCCGCATGGCAATGCGTGGGACTACTTCCCGCATGATCACGCGCGCAGCCGGGCGTATCGCTGGGGCGAGGACGGCATCGCGGGCTGGAGCGACGATCAGCAGCGGCTGTGTCTCGGGCTGGCTCTGTGGAATGGTCGCGACCCGATCTTGAAAGAGCGGCTCTTCGGCCTGACCAACAGCGAGGGCAATCACGGCGAGGACGTGAAGGAGCTGTATTACTACCTCGATGCGACGCCGACGCACTCGTATATGAAGATGCTCTACAAGTATCCGCAGGCCGAGTTTCCCTACGCGCGGCTCGTCGAAGAGAACCGCCGCCGCGGCAAAGGCGAGCCGGAGTTTGAGCTGCTGGATAGCGGCGTGCTGGACGACGATGCGTACTTCGACGTGTTTGTCGAATATGCCAAGGCGAGCGAAGACGATTCGCTGATGCTCGTCACGGTGCACAACCGCGGCGCGCACGATGCGAGCGTGCATGTGTTGCCGCAGGTGTGGTTTCGAAATACATGGTCTTGGGGCGGTGAAGCGGCGACGGCTAAGCCCGCGCTGACGGCGGCGACCAACGGGCAATGCCCACCCTACGTCGTGGCGAACCACCCGCAACTGGGCGAATTTCACGTACACGCCGACGGCGATTGCGCATGGCTGTTCTGCGAGAACGAAACGCATGCACGTCGTGTTTTCGGCAGCGACGCCACCACGCCATTTGCGAAAGACGCGATCCATGAGCGCGTCGTGGCCGATCGCACCGAAGCCGTGAACCCGGCGCGCACCGGGACCAAGGCCGCCGCGTGGTTCAAGTTGACCGTTCGCGCGCGCGGCAGTGCAACGGTCCGTGTGCGCCTCAGCAAATCGAATACCGACGCGGGAAATGGCGCCGGCGCTCGACGCGGCGCAGTGGCCGTTTCGCAAGCGGATGTCCAAAATCCAAACTCCATCATCGCGACGTCGCCGTTCGCCGACTTCGACGCGATCTTTGACGCGCGCCGCCGCGAAGCCGACGCCTTCTATGCCGAGATTCAGCGCGACATCGCGAGCGCCGACGCGCGGCTCGTGCAGCGCCAGGCCCTCGCCGGGATGATCTGGAACAAGCAGTTCTACTACTTCGACGTGACCGACTGGCTGCGCGGCGATCCGGGTCAGCCCGCGCCGCCGCGCGAACGCCGCCACGGTCGCAATCGCGAATGGTCGCACCTGAACAACGCCGACATCATCAGCATGCCCGACAAGTGGGAGTATCCCTGGTACGCGGCGTGGGACCTGGCGTTCCACATGATTCCGCTGGCGATGATCGACGCCGCGTTCGCCAAACAGCAGCTCGTGCTGCTCACGCGCGAGTGGTACATGCACCCCAGCGGTCAGTTGCCCGCGTACGAATGGGCATTGGGCGACGTGAATCCGCCGGTGCACGCCTGGGCGACGTGGCGTGTGTTCGAGCTGGACCGCGCGCAGCGCCGGGCGGCGGGCGAGATCGAATACGCCGGCGATCTGGCTTTTCTCGAACGTGTGTTTCACAAGCTCATGCTCAATTTCACCTGGTGGGTGAATCGCAAGGACGCGCAAGGACGCAACATTTTTCAAGGCGGCTTTCTCGGTCTCGACAACATCGGCGTCTTCGACCGCAGCGCCCCGCTGCCGACCGGCGGCTTCATCAACCAGGCCGACGGCACGAGCTGGATGGCGATGTACTGCCTGAATCTCATGCGCATTGCGCTCGAATTGGCCCAGCACAACCCGGTCTATGAGGACATCGCGACGAAGTTCTTTGAGCACTTTTTACATATCGCCGAGGCAATGAATGGCATCGGGGCAGCGACGGAGCGACGGAGCGACGAAGCGGCGAAGGGGCACGCGGGCGTTCACTCCTCGGCGGATGCGTGTGATGGCGTCGCGCTGTGGTGCGATGAAGAACAGTTTTTCTATGACGTGCTCAACCTGCCCGATGGCCGCGTCGTGCCGATGAAGGTGCGCTCGATGGTCGGGCTGATTCCGCTGTTTGCGGTCGAAACGCTGGAACCGGCGCTGCTCGAGCGGTTGCCTGAATTCAAGAAGCGGCTGGAGTGGTTCCTCAACTATCGCCCCGATCTCGCCGCGCTCGTCTCGCATTGGGATGTGCCGGGCATGGGCCAGCGCCGGCTGCTTTCGCTGCTGCGCGGCCGCCGCATGAAAGCCCTGTTGCGGCGCATGCTCGACGAGACCGAGTTTCTTTCCGACTACGGCGTGCGGGCTTTGTCGCGCATACACGCCGAACAGCCGTACGTGTTTCCGCTGGACGGGCACATGATGACCGTCCGCTATCAGCCGGCGGAGTCGGATACCGGCGCGTTCGGCGGCAACTCGAACTGGCGCGGGCCGATCTGGTTCCCGGTGAATTACCTGCTGATCGAGTCGTTGCGGAAGTTCCACGACTACTACGGCGACGAGTTCAAGGTCGAATGCCCGACCGGCTCGGGGCGTTTCTGCACGATCGCGGAAGTGGCCGACGAGTTGTCGCGCCGCCTGACGCGCATTTTCCTGCGCGACGAGAACGGACATCGCCCGGTACACGGTGCGCCTGCGAAATTCAGTGTTTCCGACGAACCGCTATTTCACGAGTACTTCGACGGCGACACGGGTCGGGGCGTTGGCGCGTCGCATCAATGCGGATGGACGGGGCTCGTGGCGGAGTTGCTCGCGTCGCGCTCGACGGAAGCACGGGAACAGGATTCCGAGCCTGACGCGCGAGCAAGACACTCGACTCAAGCGGGCTCGCCGGCGCATTCGGCCGCGCGATCAGAGTCGCCGAAGCTGAACAGCGCGAATGTCCGAGCAGTTCCCGCCGGTGGCACATGAGCCCAGCCGCATGCGTGATTGACACCGCATTGGGCTATTTCAAAGTGCGATCTTGAAATAGCCCAGCTCGCCGATAACATAAATGTGGATGATCAAACGCGATCTGCTCGATCGACTGCGAAATGTCGCGGCACGCTCGCCGGCGGTCACTTTGACCGGACCGCGGCAGAGCGGAAAGTCGACGCTGTGTAGGCAGTGCTTCGCCAAGCACGACTATTGCAACCTTGAGGCGCCGGACGTACGCGCTTTCGCCGCCGATGATCCGCGCGCGTTTCTCGGGCAATTCAAGCGTGGAGTCATTCTGGATGAGATTCAAAGAACGCCACAACTGCCTTCATACCTGCAAGAGTTGATCGATCGCGATCCGTCGCCGGGGCGGTGGATTCTGACCGGTTCGCAGAACCTCGCCCTCGGCGACTCTGTGAACCAATCGCTCGCCGGGCGCACCGCCGTGATGCACCTGCTCCCGCTCGCCCGGTCCGAGACGCGACGCTTCAAGTCGTTTCCAACTTCGCTGGACGAAACGCTGCTCACGGGCGGATATCCACGGATCTTCAACGAGGGGCTGGCCGCCGCGGATTGGATCTCTTCGTATGTCGCCACCTATGTCGAACGCGACGTGCGCTCGATCTCGAACATCGGCGACCTGGGCACATTTCAACGATTTCTGGGGCTGTGCGCCGGGCGCTCGGCTCAATTACTCAATCTCTCGTCCATCGCGACGGATTGCGGTATTTCGCAGCCAACGGCGAAGGCATGGCTTTCCGTGCTTGAGGCCAGCTTCCTGATCGTGCGTCTTCCGGCTTTCCATGCGAATATAAGCAAACGGCTGGTGAAGATGGCCAAGTTGCATTTCCTGGATTCCGGCTTGCACTGCTGGTTGCTGGGAATTCGCAACGCGAAGCAACTCGCGCGGCATCCGCTGCGCGGCGCGATTTTCGAGTCATGGGTCGTTTCCGAGATCATCAAACACCGCATCAATCGGGGCGAGATCGGCGGAGTGTGGCATTGGCGTGATCAACACGGCGTCGAAGCCGACCTGTTGGTCGAGCGCAACGGCGAAATCGCCGCGATCGTCGAAGCCAAGGCCGGCCAGACCGTCGCTTCCGATGCGTTTGCGAGCCTGCGGCGCGTCAGGCCCATCATCGACCCGAAAGGCGAGGTACGGTCGGCGCTAGTCTACGGCGGCCGCGAGGCGCAAGATCGCAGCGATGTTTCGGTGCTGCCCTGGGACGAATTGGATCGGCAGGAGTGGGCGTAGCACCTAACGCGAGAGCGCGACGACCGGCGACCGCTGATCGCGATCGTGCGTAGTGCCTGACTGTGAGTCGCGAAGCGTCACTTAGCATCCTCGACCCCGTCCACTTGAATGTAGTCGTACGCGGGTGAAACAGACGCGTCGCCTGGTCGATACGCATGAAGCACCGCGCCGGCCTCAACAACTCCACGCACCTCGATCGTCGCAATTGTCGGTTCGCGCTGACCGATTTCGCGCAAAGCTACGAGGAACTTCGTCCGCCACTCGCGTGACCAAGTGGGCAACGAACAGCCGGGTTCGGCACAGCAGTATCGTTCGCCGGTCCGGAATCGAAGTTCGACGGCGCATTGCATCCCGTCGGGCGATGCAGACATGACTGTTACGACAGGAACGTCGAGCTGTATTGGCGATCGTCCGCGCAGCCGATCGAACGCGAGTTGCAGTTCAGCAACGCTGTAACTCATTCGAGAAAGGCGGTGCCGTCTATGCTTCGGATTCTGCTCGGACATGCCGTGAATGGTAACCACTCGCTCACCGAATCATCCAATCACCGAAGCTCAGCCGCGCGACCCGCCGCGCCGGTTGGCCAATCAACGTCGCAGCACTTGGAGCATTGAATGACCAACGCGGTCCTCGCCAACTTGTCGCCCACAATGAGCAGCACGCTCATCCGCGACCTGACTCCCGACCAACTGCCCGCCGTCGCGATGCCCGAATGCGAGTCGCGCCCGATCCTCAAAGGCCAGAAGGCCATCGTTACCGGCGCCAGTTCCGGCATCGGGCGCGGCATCGCCGTCGCGCTGTGTGCCGCCGGCGCCGACGTGATGATCAACTATGTCGGCGACGAGGCCGCCGTGCGTGAGACGGTCGACGCCGCCACGCATTGCGGCTGCACGAATCGCGGCCGCGCGATCGCTCATCGGGCCGACGTCTCCGACGAATCGCAAGTCGTCGAGTTGTTCAAACGTGCGAAAGACGAATTCGGCACGATCGACATTTTGGTCAACAACGCCGGCTTGCAGCAGGACGCGCCGCTAGAAGACATGACGCTGGCGCAGTGGAACAAGGTCATCGGCGTCAACCTCACCGGCCAGTTTCTCTGTGCCCGCGAGGCCGTACGTGAGTTCAAACGACGCGGCGTGCAGCGCGGCGTCTCGTGTGCCGCGGGCAAGATCATCTGCATCAGCAGCGTGCACGAAGTGATCCCGTGGGCGGGCCATGTGAACTATGCCGCGAGCAAGGGCGGCGTGTATCAGCTCATGAAGTCGATCGCGCAGGAGGTCGCTCCGTGGCGAATCCGCGTCAACAGCATCTGCCCCGGCGCGATTCGCACGCCGATCAATCGCGCCGCGTGGGAGACGCCCGCGGCATACGCCGACCTGCTGAAGCTGATCCCCTACAAGCGCATCGGCGAGGTCGATGACATCGCCCGGCTGGCGGTGTGGCTGGCCAGCGACGAGGCGGATTACATCACGGGGGCGAGCCTGTTCGTCGATGGCGGAATGACGCTCTATCCGGGGTTTGAAGCGGGCGGATGAAGAGAATGCAGAATGCAGAAGGCAGAATGCAGAAGGCAGAATGGCGCGAGGCGCGCGTGGGCGCTTTCGTTGTGAAAATGTCGGCGCGCAGTGGGGCTAATGGAGGTGGCGGGGATTGAACCCGCCGGCGCGCGGCGGTGAGCCGAACGCACGAAGCGCTGCCGAATCCGCACGGGTCGGATTCACCAGACAGTGCGACTCGATTTGTTGTCTTTGCAGCCGAGCGATTGCGAGCAAGTCTGGTGCCAAGGCAATAGCCGGGCCAAACGGCTATCTGCGGGCACATCTTCCTGACACGGGATTAGCCGTTGCTCAGGACGCCGACGATTTGCATCGGCGGCGACGGAAGACGGGCGGCACGATGTCGGCTGCGCAGCCTCGGGCTTGAATCGCAACCGAGACCGAGGCGGCGGATTCGGCGCTACGCCAAATGGAACGCCGCGATTGCGCGCGCTGTTCTTTGAGTGTGCAAAATGCGCTGCGGTGTCGCTTTGGCGCGAGATCGCAACGGTGGCGTTGAGGGCCTCGGAGACCTGCGCTGCTCGTGGATCGACGTCCGCCGGCAAGGCCGGCGGCGAAGCGGGCAGAGTAGGTTGGGTGGCCTCTTGCGAGTGCTTTCTTATTGAATCACAGGTTGGAAACCCGTCCCACAAGTCGGGCTTGCGCCCAGCTTGTAGCGGGCTGGAAGCCCGCGGTACATCAGAACGGGCTGGAAGCCCATTGCACACTTTCGTGTACATCCGAACTTCCGGAAGCCCGTAGCACAATTGCTTGTGCAACTGATGTATGCACTCGCCGGTTATGCACTGTGTTGTTTTTGTCCAGGCCCTCCGACGAGTGTCTCGTGCCTTTGTCAAACTTGAATTTGCGGGTTCGAAACGAGGGTAGCATGGGCCTCCGGCCCGTGCGTCCCACTACAAAGATAGGCACTATTCTTATGCCGTTACGTCGGAGCTCCTTTCCGCTTCATCCGAAAATTCAAGTGTGACGAAGCACTAGTGGCTAGTGTCTAGTGAAGACAAGCCACGGCGGCACTGGCGGTTTTGGGTTGCGCCGGCACGGTGCCGATGCTTTGTTGCTACTCGCCGATGATCGGGCGGCGAGTTGCGGCCGCGCGCGGTCGACCGGTGCGCGGTGAATGTTCGGAGGGAGTATTGGGGCGCTTTGGAGCGCGAGGCAAGCTTGCGCGAGGGCATGATCAAGCCGTGAACGGGTTTGAGCGGAATTGAGCGGGATTCGAAATGCAGAATGAAAAATGCAGAATGCAGAAGCGAATCGAAGACATGCCGACAGCGGAGTACCGCCGTCGGCATGGCACCGGGCAACCTCATCACCAATCCCATCCCGTAAAGTACCAGTCTCCGGCTCCGCGCGTGACTTTATGACCGCCTTCGCTCTCTGTCAGCACCCGTCCGGGGGAGTAGGCGACCTCTGGGCGGCAGCAGAACCCATCAGTTCGGAGGCGCAAGGAAATTCCGCCATACGCGCGGTCGACGCTATGCACGGGGTAAAGCCCAATCCTGTCAGGCTGCGGAAGCGGCGCGCCAGGCGGCAGAGCGAGGCAGTGTGCCGCGAATCGATCCAGAAATGGACGCGATATCAGCGCGCGCAGGTACATTGGTGCCGTTGTGAAACTCAGTCCGATCGCCAGCACGAACAGAGCGGGCGCGACGAACCAGGACGACGCCGACTTGCCGCCGCGAAACAGCGGCATGCACGCGAAGAAGCCGATGATGAGGCGCAGGAGCACGCGAGCGAGCCACGCCACCAACGCAATTGGTGCGATAAGAAGCAGCCATTCATATCCGAGGGTGTCGAACCGATCGCCCGGCAAGCTGAACGGCTCCATGATCGCAATTGCCCCGAGAAACGCGAGCCCGTGCAATGGCCAGCCGGGTCGCAGGAGGCACCGACGTGCAAACCGCGTGAGCGGTGCGTTTCGGCGGTACGTTCGTCGATTTCCCGGCACGAATGCGGAGCCGCATTCAGGGCAGCGCGGCTCGGCAACGCCGCGTAGCGCGTAGTCGCAATGTATGCAGCGTGCGGTGGGTTCCACGCTGATCGGTGGATTAGCGGATGTTTGTGCGTCAGTGAATGGTATACACATTCGCCGTGAGCAGCACGTGGGTGCGGGCAGTGCGACGCTGCTTGGGCCATTTTGTTTGATCACAGATTGAGCATGTTATCGTGTTTATTCGAGAGATGCCGACGTTGAGCCAACATGGGGTTGTGCTGACAAGCGGTGCCTCAGCCGCATCGCGACGCGAATGGTCGTCGCGATGGCGCCCCGTACCCTGGCACTCCGTTTGGCGCGTTCGCCCGCTGGGCGAAGAAGGAGCGGGAGGCGGACCGGCGACTGAAGTCGCCGGCAACGGGCGTGCGCCCTGCCGGGCGGAAACTGTGGAACGCGCTCTCCGTAGGAAAAGAACTTCATCCTGGCGGGCGGGGAGGGGCGGCGACATGAACCGTCGATGAAACCAACCAGCTCGATCAAGCATCCAACCTGCCGCAGCAGCTATCGAGGAGACGCCGCATGTCGCAGAGAACGCATTACGACATCATCATCATCGGAACCGGCGCCGGCGGCGGGACGCTCGCCGCGAAACTCGCCCCATCGGGCAAGCGCATCCTCATCCTCGAACGCGGCCACTACGTCCCGCGCGAAAAGGACAACTGGTCCACCCGCGCCGTAAACCTCGAAGGCAAATATCACACGCACGAAGTCTGGCGCGACAAAGACGGTCAGGAACTGCACCCGCATACCAACTATTACGTCGGCGGAAATACGAAATTCTACGGGGCCGCGCTCTTTCGCATGCGCGAAAGCGACTTTGGCGAGATTCGTCATCATGGCGGCATCTCGCCCGCGTGGCCGATTTCGTACGACGAGATGGAACCGCACTACGCTGCCGCCGAGCGGATGTACCACGTGCATGGCCGGCGCGGCGAAGACCCGACCGACCCGCCGGCGAGCGCGGCGTACCCGCATCCGCCGGTAAGCCACGAGCCGCGGATTCAGGCGCTGCACGACGATCTTGCGGCGATGGGACTGCGGCCGTTTCATACGCCGCTGGGCGTGATGCTTGACGAACAAAACCCGCGCAAGAGCAAGTGCATCCGCTGCAACACGTGCGACGGGCACCCCTGCCTCGTCGATGCGAAAGCCGACGCGCAGACGTGCGGTATTGATCCTGCTCTCGCACATGCAAATGTCACGCTGATCACCGGGGCGCTGGTTCGACGCCTGGAGACCGACTCAGCCGGCCGAACCGTGACGGACGTCGTCGTCGATCGCATGGATGAGCGCGGGCAAACTGTCGAAGAGCGCTATCGCGGCGACATTGTCGTCGTCAGTTGCGGCGCGATCAATTCCGCGGCGCTGCTGCTTCGCTCGCGCAGCGACACGCACCCGCGCGGGCTGGCGAACAGCTCAGACGTAGTGGGTCGGCACTACATGGGCCACATCAACTCGATCCAGATGGCTCTGTCGCTCTGCCCGAATCCGACCATCTTTCAGAAGTCGCTGTCGATCAACGATTTCTATGGCCCGTCGGCGGATTGGGATTTTCCGATGGGGCACATCTCATTCGTCGGCAAACTCGACGCCGATACGCTGCGGGCGGGGGCGCCAGGTTTCGTGCCGGGCTGGACGCTGGACAAGATGGCGGCGCACTCGCTCGACTTCTGGCTGACCAGCGAAGACCTGCCCGACCCCAACAACCGCGTGACGGTGAACGCGAGCGGCGAGATCACGCTGAGCTACACGCCGAACAACGAAGAGGGGCACAAACGCCTGATCGCGAAGCTGCGCGAGTTGCTGAAGAAGACGACCAAGTGCGGCGTGCATGGGCATGAGTGTCATCAGGGGTTGCTGGCGCGATCGCTGTGGGTCGGGCAGCGTATCCCGCTCGCCGGCGTCGCGCATCAATGTGGCACGATTCGCTTCGGCGCTAACCCGCGCACGTCTGCGCTGGATGTGAATTGCCAAGCGCACGATCTCGACAACTTGTACGTCGTCGATGCGAGTTTCTTCCCGTCGAGCGGCGCAGTCAACCCGGCGCTGACGATCATGGCGAATGCGCTGCGCATCGGCGACCATCTTCTTCAAAGACTTGGAAATTTCACTGCGGCGTGAGTCGGGCCGGCGGCCTGTGAGGGCCGGCGGCGCGCGAATGGCGACACGGGCAGAGCCGGTGGTACGCGCGCACATGACCACGTTCTGGTTCGACGGCACATGCCCGGACTAGGCCGCATCAAATTCTGCGCGGCGCGTGATACGAGGGCGTTGTCTTCGGGGACGCACGTCATCGCGCGGTCGAAAAGGGGCTTGCGCTTTATCACGCTTCAGATTCAACACTTGCACATCGCAATCAGCGCACATCCCGTGGCCGGATATCCTTCTCGGATTTTCCCACTGCCCGACTGGTGCGGTCCAACTCGCGCGTGAGGTTCGGTCAGCGGTGACAGTTGTGATCATGGGCACGGTCCTATGCCGGGATAGATCCACATACATGAAACCCCTCACGAACAAGCCCCAAGGCAACCCACCCTCCGCCTGCGAATCGCCCCCCCACAAGCGTCGCGTCCTCCGCCGTCGCCGCCAGATCGATAGCTCTGACCAGGCCCGATCTCATCGCGTATACTGCCAACACGCAACGCCGGAGAGATGTCCGAGCGGCTTAAGGAGCCGGTCTTGAAAACCGGTGGTGGGCTAGCTCTCACCCGTGGGTTCGAATCCCACTCTCTCCGCTACAAACCGCCATGATTCGGCCCGCGGCGGCCAAGCGCCGCTGTGACAGGTCCGCCTGCTCGGGCCAATCGCTGGTGCGTGTTCCCCGCTGCGGTCGTCAAAAACCCTCGTGCTTGATCACACTTGAATTTGCGGGTTAGCAGCGCGGGTAGCATGGGCCTCTGGCCCGTGCGTCCCACAACATACAAAGGCTCTCATTCAAGCCGTGTCGCCGGTGCTTTTTGCCGCTTCATCCGAAAATTCAAGCTTGACGGAACACTAGAGCGCGTTTCCGCCTCATCCGGAAATTCAAGCTTGACGGAACACGAGTAGCCTGATTGGTGAATCCACGGGGGCTACTCCCCTGAAGCCGCTTTCAGCGGGCAACGGCGGAGACTGGCGACGCAAGCGCGTCGGTCGCCGAGCCGGCCACGCTCCCCCGGTCGGCCGGTGTCTGCGGCTCGCCGGCCGGGGCCGACGTGGCGGAGGCAGAAGCAGCGGACGCTGAGATCGTGGTCGCCGCTTCACTTGTCGCCGGCTGGACCCAGACAATATCAACCGTCCACCCGATGCGACGATAAAACGCCTTGATCACCGCCTCGGCGTGCAGCCGGGCGTAGTCGGCGTAGCGATCGTCGCGCGCGGCGGCCTCCACCACGCTTTGGGCTTTCTCCATTGTGCTTTTGAGCAGTTCGTCCCGCGGATCGACCCACGGCAGCCACGTCGTCCGGCGGATGTCGTAGATGCGCGTGCGCTCATGGTTGACGCGCGGGCGCGAAACCTGCGGCGGCTTGAGTTCGACCGTCGCGACGTGCTCCTGCGCGTCACTGAAGAGCCGGGCGGTGGCCAATTCGACCGTATAGTCGCAGTCGCCTCGTAGCAGAACGGCGATCTTGGCGCCGTCGGGGTGCGTCGCCTCCAAGACATCGGCGATCTGCACCCGCACGACGACCAGATCCGCCAATTCCTGCAGGCGTTCCACGGTCGGGGCACTGACGAAAGTCGCCTCGCGCGGCTTGCGGCGCAGCCACTGGACCAGCAGATAGACATTCAAGCCCAGTGAGGCTAGACCAATGAGAAACAGGATCAGGGTGGTGCTGAGCATGATCGACGCTTGATCTCCAACTCTGGGCGCTGACCGCCTAGCCGCGGCGCAGACCGCATGCGCTGCCACGACTCTTGCGTGATCATACCCCGTCGGATCGCCGCCGTGGCGCAGCCATGCGGAATAAAGCCGTTGGATTCGCGCCGGCGGGCCGGCCACACAACACGCTCAGAGTGCATTCGCCCGAACCGCGACGATATTCATCGCAACCCACTGACGGGCCAGAGAGGAGCGCTAGCGGTATGTCGGCGGAGCCGCAACTGCGGCGGCTGGGCGACACACCTAGCGCCGCCGCCGAAGAGTCAATCTGCGCCATGATTGGGGCTTTCGATTTCGAGCAAAAACGTCTTATAACCATAAAACGCCTACGGAAATCGACCCGCCCGATACAATTTTGATAAAATGATTATCTATTAAGGCTTACGGATTGTTGTGAATTTGTAAGCCGAATCTTAGCGCAATCTATAGCGGTGCGGCGCCGGACAAATCGCTTGTCTTGTAGGCCTTGAACCCGCCTCGTAGTTCGTTCCAAGTTAGGTGATGGCGCCCCTGGCGTAATCGCGTGAAATCACTATAATTTCCCGCATATTCGCGTGGCGTTGTGGGCGCAGGGCCGGCGCGAATTCACAGCCTGTTGGCGCGGCTGTTATCTGTGGCGCGGCTGGTACGTTGGGTTTGGGGGGGACGGAGTCTCGCCGATGTCATGGGCGTATGCCTCGACACGGATGATCTGCGGTGTGCTCGTAGCGAGTGGTTTGGCGGACGGCACCGTCCGGCCCGGCGGATCTGCGCCGGGCGGGCCGCTGGCGCCGGCTATTCGAGATCCGGTTCCATTCGATCGGATCATCGTGTGGAACGTGGGCACGAATCCTTGCCCGGTTGATCCACGCGCGCTCTCGTCCGCTGATGCGTTCTCTCCTCTGCCAAGCTCGTCAGACCCTTTTCAAACAATCGCCGCCGGCGCCACCCAGGCAATGTCCGTGATGGGGCTGCCTGCCCGGCTATCCGCAGCGTCCGGCCCCGTAGCGGATCGACCGATGGGCGACCGTCCGAATCACGACGCGACCGCTGCCACGTGGAAGCCGGCCGAAGCGGGCCAACCGACCGCCCTACCCACGTCATCGGACCGTCGGGTTGAACGCGTTTGCCGCGTGACGGCCTATCACGATCGCGGGATCACGGCGGCGGGCGTGCCTTCGGGCGTGGGGCAATGCGCAGCGCCGGCCGACATCCCTTTCGGCACGCGTGTCTACATTCCCGCGCTCGACAAGAGCTTTATCGTAACCGACCGCACACATCGGCGCTTCCGCCATAACACGGTCGATCTCTTTCTCACGACGCGCGATCAATGCAAGCTCTTCGGGCGCAGGTATCTCGAGTGCCATTTCGAATTGCCGCTGCGCCCGGCGCGCTACGGAGAACTGCGCGGGAAGCTGTAATCGCACCGCCCCCCGCGGTCCGCCGCCTCATCGCTTGATGCCGCTGCGGCGCTGCCGGCTTAACGATCCACTGCGGTATAGTGCTCGTTGAGTTCCATCGGCGTGGTGGGTGCATTCTGCTTGCGCCACTGCGCCGCCATAACTGTTTGCGCTGACGAAATCATCAAGATCGCTGGAGCATCTTTCATGTCGGACCCGATCTTTTCGCCGCCGCCGAACTTTTCCGCCGCCGCTCATGTTCGCTCGCTGGCTGAGTATCGCGCGCAATACACCCGCTCGCTGACCGATCCGGAGGGCTTCTGGTCCGACATCGCGCGCGGGTTTCATTGGTTCTCGCCGTGGAGCACGCTGCGCGAGTGGGACTTCTCCGATGAGATTTCGATCCGCTGGTTCATCGGCGGTCGCACCAACCTCTGCTACAACTGCCTCGATCGACACCTCCCGTCGCGCGGCGATCAGGTCGCGATCCTCTGGGAAGGCAATGAGCCGGGCGAAGAGCGGTCGCTGACCTATCGTCAACTCCATCAGCAGGTCTGCCGCTTTGCCGGCGTGTTGCGAGCGCGGGGCGTCCGTAAAGGCGACCGCGTCAGCATCTATATGCCGATGGTTCCCGAAGCGGCAATCGCCATGCTCGCTTGCGCCCGCCTCGGCGCGATTCATAGCGTTGTCTTTGGCGGCTTCTCGCCAGACTCGCTCGCCGATCGCCTCGTCGATTCGGCTTGTCAAACGTTGATCACGGCGGATGGCGGCTATCGCGGGTCCAAGATCATTCCGCTCAAGGAAAACGCCGACGCGGCGATGGCCCTCGCCGCCGAGCGCGGCACGCATGTCACGACGTGCATCGTGTTGCAACGGATCGGCGCCCCGGCGCTGACCGTGCCGATGCAAAACGGCCGCGATCTCTGGTGGCATGACGCACAGGCCGGGGCCGCCGACGACGCCCCCGCCGAGCCGCTCGATAGCGAAGACCCGCTCTTCATCCTCTACACCTCCGGCAGCACGGGCAAACCCAAGGGCGTGTTGCACACCACCGGCGGCTACATGGTGCACGCCGGTCTGACGCACAAGCTCATCTTTGACTATCGCGCCGGTGACGGCGCGACGCCGCCGGATATTTACTGGTGTACGGCTGATGTCGGCTGGGTGACGGGGCACACCTACATCGTCTATGGCCCACTCCTCAACGGCGCGACGACACTGATGTTTGAGGGCATCCCGACCTATCCCGACGCCGGCCGCTTTTGGGACATCGTGGATAAGTACCGCGTGAATCAGTTCTACACTGCACCGACCGCGATCCGCGCGCTGATGCGCGAGGGCGAAGATCACCCTAATCGCCGCCGGCTCGATTCGCTCCGGCTGCTCGGCACGGTCGGTGAGCCGATCAATCCGGAGGCGTGGTTGTGGTATCACCGCGTGATCGGGCGCGGGCGATGCCCGATCGTCGATACCTGGTGGCAGACCGAGACTGGCGGAATCCTGATCTCCCCGCTGCCCGGCGCGACGCCGACCAAGCCCGGCTCAGCCACGCTGCCGCTCTTCGGCGTGCGCCCCGTCATCATCGACGATCAGGGCGTGCGCCATGAGCACCCGCTGACCGAAGGGCCGATGACCGAAGTCCGCGGGGCGCTGTTTTTGGCGGAGCCGTGGCCAGGCATCATGCGCACGGTCTACGGGCAGCATGCCCGCTTCAAGGAAACCTACTTCTCGCGCGTGAACGGACTCTACTTCACCGGCGATGGCTGCCGCCGCGACGCCGACGGCTACTACTGGATCACCGGGCGCATCGACGACGTTCTCAACGTCTCCGGCCATCGGCTGGGGACGGCGGAGATCGAGAGCGCGCTGGTCAGTCACCCGGCGGTGGCCGAGGCTGCGGTCGTCGGCTTTCCACACAACATCAAGGGTCAGGGCATCTATGCCTATGTCACGCTGAAAATCGGCCATGAATACGTCGAACCGCTCAAGAAGGAACTGATCGCGCACGTGCGCCAGCACATCGGCGCAATCGCCGCGCCCGACGCGATTCACTGGGCCCCGGGCCTGCCCAAGACGCGCAGCGGCAAAATCATGCGGCGGATTCTGCGGAAAATCGCGGAGACCGCGCCCGTCGCCGGCGGCGCGCCCGTCGCGACCGGCGAGTTGATGTCGCAGATCGGCGACACAACCACGCTGGCCGATCCGACCGTCGTGGAGCAGTTGATCCAGTCGCGCTGACGCCCGCGGCGACTCAGAAAGTGCGAAGTCTGTAGTCTGAAGTGCGAAGAGCGAAGAGCGAAATGAAGTTGCCAGATGATGCGACCGCCCGATCGCATTATCACCCATCACCTTTTCACTTTATCACCTTATCACTTCTCGCCCTCCACGGTTGGCGTGATCCGCTTGTAGCGTCGGCCCTCCGTCGCCGACGGCGAATCTGCGACGACATGCATCCAGGCGTCCGACGCTCGACCAACCGAGCGCTCGACATCACGGAGAAAACGCTCACGCGCTACTCGCCAAAGCGAATGCCCTGCGCGAGCGGCAGATCGGTCGAGAAGTTGAGTGTGTTGGTCTGACGGCGCATATAGATTTTCCAGGAGTCGGAGCCTGATTCGCGCCCGCCGCCGGTGTCTTTCTCACCGCCAAAGGCGCCGCCGATCTCTGCCCCGCTGGTGCCGATGTTGACGTTGGCGATGCCGCAATCGCTGCCGCTATGGGCGAGAAATTCTTCGCACTCGATCTGGTGATGCGAGAAGATCGCGCTGCTCAGGCCCTGCGGCACGTTATTCTGCAAGGCAATGGCCGCGTGAATTTCGGCGGTGAGCTGCGCGTGCGTCGTCGGCCGGGCGGCCCCGCCATACTCGATCACATAGAGAATCGGCGCGAAGGTCTCCTCCTGCACGACGGCATACTCATTGCGGGCGAGCGCGATGCACGGCCGCACGTAGTTGCCGCCGGGATAGTCCGGCCCGCTCAGCGGCTCGCCGCCATAGAGCACCGTGCCGCCCTGCTGCTTCAGCGCGGCCAGCGCGTGCTGCATGGCATGAACCGCTTGTGCGTTGATCAGCGGCCCCATCAGCGTCTCGGGCCGGCGCGGGTCGCCGATGCGCACGCTGGCGTAGGCCCGCGTCAGGCGCGCGATCAGCTCCTCACGCAATGAGCTGTGCACGATCACGCGGCGCGTGCTGGTGCAGCGCTGCCCGGCCGTGCCGACCGCGCCAAAGACGATCGCGCGCGTCGCCAGGTCAAGATCCGCGTAAGACGTGACGATGATCGCGTTGTTGCCGCCCAATTCGAGCAGCGTACGTCCCAATCGCCGCCCGACGATCTCTGCCACGCGCCGCCCCACCGCGCAACTGCCTGTCGCAGAAACCAGGGGTATCCGCTGATCGGCCAGCAACCGCTCGCCCACGTCCGCATTGGTCCCGATGACCAGCGCGAAGATCGCCGGATCAACCTGATTGGCCCGGCAGACCTCGTCCGCGATTTTCGTGACCGCCAGCGCGCAGAGCGGCGTGCGATGCGAGGGCTTCCAGAGCGTGCTGTCACCACAGACCGCCGCCAGCGCCGCGTTCCACGCCCAGACCGCGACGGGAAAGTTGAACGCCGTGATGCAGCCGATCACGCCGAGCGGGTGCCACTGCTCATACATGCGATGGCGCGGACGCTCGGAGTGCATGCTCAGGCCATAGAGCTGCCGCGATAGCCCGCAGGCAAAATCGCAGATATCGATCATCTCCTGCACTTCGCCGGCGCCTTCGGCGGAGATCTTGCCCATCTCCAGCGTTACCAGCGCGCCGAGCGCTCCCTTCGCCGCGCGCAACCGATCGCCGAGTTGCCGGACGATCTCGCCGCGCCGCGGCGCGGGGATCATCCGCCATTGCAGAAACGCGGCGTAAGCCCGCGCGACGATGCGGTAATACTCGGCCGAGGTGCATTGCCGCACAGTCGCCAGCCGCGTGCCGTCGATTGGCGTGTGGACCTCCAGCAGCGGACCGCTCCCGAGCCAGTCGCCATCAAAGCCGCCGGCGAGAGGCTCACGCGGATCAAGCCCGAGCGCGTGAAGAACATCATGCATGGACCAACTCTCCTGATCTCCGGCGTTGGCGGCGCCTCGTCCTCACGGTGAACGCCGCACAGCCGTGCCGCATACGTCGATTTCCATGGTTTTTCATGGCTCACGTGGCTCTAGTCGTCTGTCACAGCACATTTTTCGGTTTTGAGAAGGGGGCAGCATGGGCCTCAGGCCCGTACGTCCCACAACAAACAAAGGCACTTCTTTCACGCCATGACGCCGGAGCTTTTTTCCGCTTCATCCGAAAATTCAAGCTTGGCGGAACACCAGCCACGTTGTAAGGCTTCTCAAGCAATGTTGCACTGCGAGGTCGATGAAGACCGCTTCCTTACGGTCGCGGCTCTGCTTGCGGGCGCGGCTCTGCTTGCGGGCGCGGCTCTGCTTGCGGGCGCGGCTCTGCTTGCCTGCGCGGCGCCGCGCGAGCCGCCAGCAAGCCCAGCGCGACCAGCGGCAACTCAAGCCCAAACAACAACCCGCACAGCCCGAACGGACCGGCCGACGCGGGATCGCGCTCGGGAAAGGCCGCCGCGCCCGTCGGCTCGCGCCGCTCGCGCGTCAGCGCATCAACGAGCTTGCCGGCGACCAGCGACCCTTCGGTCAGCGAAACCACATCGCGCAGCGTATCCACCGGCGTCCCAACCAGACCGGAGATGCCGACCTCGGCGCCCTCGTTCGACGCATCAATCTCGACCGTCGCGCGCAGCCGAAAAGTCTGGCCGACCGTCGCGTTATAGCGATAGTTGATCGTCAGCGGCGGGATGATCAGCACTTCAAAGCGGCCCAGTTCCTCCACCACGCTCGCCAGATCGGTCAGGATCAGCGTATCCGTCGGCATCGCGCCTTCGGCGCCGGCCGTGACCTGCCCATCGGCGTCGCCGCTCAGATTCACGCCACCGAAGAACAGGATTTCGCCCGGCTGCCCATCGATCTCCTTGGTGATCGTAATGCGCAGGCTGACGCTGCAGCCGCTCAGGTCGGGGCTTTCAGCGCGTGAAAAAATCGTCAGCGCGCCATCGAGAAAAAACTGCCCGATCAGCTCGACCGCTTCGCCCTCGGCCTGATCGCCGAGTTCGCCGACTCTGAAAATGACCGTGCGCGCCTCCTCGGTGACGGCTCGACCCACATAGCGCGTGTTGGGCGTGACGCAGGTCATAGCCAGGTTGAGCGCGAATTCTTCCGGATTGGTCTGATCCAGATCCCGCGGATCAGCGAACTGTGCCGCGACCGCCGCCGCCGCCTCTTCCGGGTCGCGCGCCTCCAGCCGGCTGACGACCTGGAGCGGCAGGAATGTGGTGGTTTCGGGAAAGGCGTCGCTGCTCTCGGACGATTCGCCGAGGGCGCCAAAGCGCGATTCGATCACGGTGGCCTGAACCCGGCCGCGAATATCCGTAATCGCCGCGTTCAGCGGGGGAAGCGCCAAGCCCAACGCCGCCGCGCCCCACAGACCTATGCGATGGATAATGCGACGATTTCGCATGCGTGCTCCTCAGCGCGCCCGCCGGCACAGGCGCTGGGGTTATCTTGGCCGATTCACGCGGCGGGGGCAAACGAATTCGCGCCTGCCGCGCGTGCGCCGGCGGCCCGCTGGCTGGCCGCAGTGATATCGCCAGCCGCCGATCGGCCCTATGATCGCGGCATGTCGCTGCCTGTAGTTGTGATCGTCGGCCGGCCCAACGTGGGAAAAAGCTCGCTGCTCAATCAGTTCGCGCGGCAGCGCATCAGCATTGTCGATCCGCGCGCCGGCATCACGCGCGACCGTGTCAGCGTCCCCATTGAGTACAACGACCGCTACTTCGAAATCGTCGACACCGGCGGCATCGGCATTGTCGATGACGACCATCTCGAAACCCACGTCGAAGAGCAGATCGAGATCGCCATCGCTCGGGCCGACGTCGTCATCTTCCTTGTCGACGTCAATGACGGCGTCACGTCGCTCGACCAGCGCATCGCCACGCGCCTGCGCCCGTTGCGCGACCGTGTGATTCTCGCGGTCAACAAGGTGGACGACAAGAAGCACGAGGCTCTGGCCGCCGAGTTCCACGCGCTGGGCTTCGGCGAGCCGCTCTGCTGCTCGGCCCTGCACGGTCACGGCCGCTTTGAATTGCTCGACCAGGTTTTCGCGCTGATCGGGGATGAGGCGCCCGAAATCGCCCTGCCCGATCCGGTCATGAAGCTGGCGATCGTCGGCAAGCGCAACGCCGGAAAAAGCTCATTCGTCAACGCCCTCGCCGGCGAAGAGCGCATGATCGTCAGCGAAATTCCCGGCACGACGCGCGACGCGGTCGACGTGCGCTTCGAGAAAGAGGGGCGCGCGTTCATCGCGATCGACACCGCCGGCGTGCGCAAGAAGCAGAGCATGGATGACATCGACTTCTACTCTTATACGCGCGCGCTGCGCTCGATCCGCCGGGCCGACGTCGTGCTTTTCCTGATCGACGCGGAGGTGCCGATCGCCGAAGTCGATTTGAAACTGGCGGCGGCGATTCTCGAGGAATTCAAGCCGGTCGTGCTGGGCATCAACAAGTGGGATCTGGTCAAGGGCCGGGCCACCTCGGACGAATTCGGCACGTACCTCAGCGGGGTGATGCCGATGCTGGGCTTCGCGCCGATTGTCTTTGTGACGGCGATCGAGCAGAAAAACATCGACGCCGCAATCGACGTGGCGCTGATGCTGCGCAAGCAGGCGACGACGCGCGTCACGACCGGACGGCTGAACGCGGCGCTGCAGGACATCCTCGCGCTGCGCGGCCCCTCGCCCAAGCACGGCACGAAGGCTGTCAAAATCTACTACGGCACGCAGGTGGGCGTTTCGCCCCCGACCATCGTCTTCTTCTGCAACGACGCGGATCTGGTGACCGAGGATTACCGCCGCTTCATGACCAACCGCCTGCGCGAAATCCTGCCCTTCAAGGAAATCCCCTTTCGGCTTTGGTTCAAGACCCGCTCACGCGACAGCGAGCCGCACGCTTGAGCCGAACCACGGTCCCCGTCGCGGCACAGCCGGTTGCGCTCGCCGGGCATCTATAATCCCAGCATGTCGGCCGCACCCGATGCCCGCATCGCAGCGCTGCGCGAGAAGATCAGCAGCTTTCCCAAATCACCGGGCGTTTATCTCATGAAGGATCGTGAGGGGCGCGTGCTCTACATCGGCAAGGGCCGTGACCTTCGGGCACGCGTCGCCAGTTACTTCCAGGATTCGACCGACCTGCTGAGCAGCCGCGGGCCTGAGATCGCCCACATGGCGAGCCTTGTCGTCGACATCGACTTCCTCGAATGCGAGACCGAGGTCGACGCCCTGCTCACCGAAAATCGACTGATCAAGGACATTCAGCCGTCATTCAACGAGCGCCTTCGCGACGACAAAAGCTTTCCCTATCTCCAGATCACCACCGGCGATGATTTTCCCGGCGTGTTCGTCACGCGGACGCCGCGCACCCGCGGCGCCAAGCTCTATGGCCCGTTCACAAACGCCGGGCAGTTGCGGGCCGCGGTGAACGCACTGCAAAAAGCGTTCAAGTTTCGCACCTGTGAGCTGGAAATTCTCGAAAGCGATGAGAAGCGGCGGTTCTTCCGCCCGTGCCTGCTGCACGCCATCAACCAGTGCACCGCTCCCTGCGCCGCGCTGATCTCGAAGGAGGCCTATCACGCCGACATTCAGCGGTTGATCAAGCTGCTCGGCACGAAGCGCAGCACGTTCATCCGCCAGTTGACGCAGGAAATGGAAGCGGCCGCGGCCGCGCACCGTTTTGAGGATGCCGCCGTGCTGCGCGACAGGATCAAAGCGATCGAGTCGCTCGCGCTCTCCGGCGACGTGGAGGAGGACGTCCAGCCCGAGGTCTTCTACATCGACCCGCGCGCCGGGCTGGAAAAACTTCAGGAGCTGCTCGAATTGCCGCTGCCGCCGCGCGTGATCGAGGGAATCGACATCGCGACGCTGCAAGGCGAGGAATCGGTCGGATCGCTGGTGTGCTTCATCGACGGGCGGCCGTTCAAGAACGGCTATCGACGGTTCAAGATCAAGACGGTCACGGGTGTTGATGACTATGCGATGATTCGCGAGGTGATCGCGCGGCGCTATCGCTATGCGACGATCGCCGAAGAGCTTTTCCCGGATGTGATCCTGATCGACGGCGGCCTGGGCCAGTTGCACGCCGCGCTCGAAGCGTTTGACCGCATGGGCGCCGCGATCGAGGTCGCGGGCGGTCGCAGCGTGAAACCGCCGATGGTCATTTCTCTGGCCAAGCGTGAAGAATGGATCTATGTCCAGGCTCGCAGTCAGCCGGTCAAGCTGGGCCGAAACAACACGGCCTTGCGGCTGCTGCAACAAATCCGCGATGAGGCCCACCGCTTTGGACAGCACTATCACCATATTCTGCGCAGCAAGCGCACGTTCGACGAAGACGTGAAGGCTGGCCGCCGCCCGCCACGCTCCCGCCGCAAGCGCCCCGGCGAACCGGAGGGAGGCGGACGGTAGCGAGTGGCGAGTAGCGAATCGAGCGCGGATGACAACGTAGCGTTGAGCCGATGTTTGGATCAGGCGTTGCCGCCGCACACGCTCACGCCGGGCAGGGTTCTTCGACGGCGCCTGCGCCGCCCTGCCCCCAGGCCGAAGGCTTGAAAACGGCGTCTCTGGGCAACTTTACCAATCCTTAATCACGCCAACATTGGTGTTTAACGAAACCCCCGTCTACTGTTCGTGGAATATACGGTATGCGATGCGGGGCAGGTCGCGGTGTCATCCGTGGCTGTCGCCGACTAGCTCAACCGCACCGGAGCGAGCATTCATGGCAGCCGGAAAGACCATTCTGATCGTTGAGGACGAGCCGGATCTCGCCGAAGTTCTTCGCTTTAATCTCAAGAAAGAGGGCTATCAGATCGTCATGGCGGCCAACGGCGCAAACGCGCTGGCCGAGGTGCAGCGCCGCCAGCCCGATCTGATCCTGCTCGACCGCATGCTGCCGAAGACCAGCGGCGACGAGGTCGTGATGCGTCTCAAGAGCGACCCGCGCACCGCGAACATCCCGATCATCATGCTCACCGCCAAGGCCGAGGAGACTGATGAGCTGGTCGGCTTCGCCCTCGGCGCCGACGACTACATTCGCAAGCCGTTTTCGATCAAAGTCGTGGTCGCGCACGTCGCCGCGGTACTGCGCCGCCAGGAGGCCGGCGGCGAGCCGGCTGAAGTGCTCGTGAGCGGCCCGATCAAGCTCGATCGCAGCCGCCACCAGGTCACCGTCGACGATCTGCCCATCAGCCTCACCTCGACCGAGTTCCGCGTGCTGGCGGCGCTGATGGCCGCCCGCGGGCGCGTGCTCGATCGCGAGCGGCTGATCGACGCCGTGCTCGGCTACGGCGTGGGCGTCACGCATCGCACGATGGACGTACACATCGCCTCGCTCCGCAAGAAGCTCGGCGGGGCGGCCGGCTGGATTCAGACCGTGCGCGGCGTCGGCTATGCCTTTCGCGAGCCCTCGGCGGAGCACTTGGTCGACTAGTTCCGCGGGGCAACGCTACATCAACTCAGCTTGGGCTGCCCTCCCCACCTCGTGCTTGTCGCTTGTCATTCAGTCACAATCGCAGGCGATGGCTTCGCAACCCCGTGATTGCTGTTCTGAGATCATACGGCGTGCGTCGGACTATCCAATCACGGCGCGTGGGCTTGGAAAAAAACGCGCCAGACGGATGACACCATCCACCTGGCGCGGGCTAACTTCCATGATCACGCTTACCACCATGATCACGATCGATACCACAGCGTGCGGGCCGATCCGCGAGCGCCCGCACTCCGCCACAATTAGCGGCGGGCCTCCAGCTCGCGAATCCGCCGTTGCAGATCGCCGATCTGGGCTTGCTGCTCCTTGATCGCCTCGATCAACACCGGCACGAGCTGGCTGTAATTCACCGAGCGCAGCCCTTCGTTGTCGATCTTGACGGCTTCCGGCGCGACCGCTTCGACCTCCTGAGCGATCACGCCGAGCTGCCGCCCTTCGGGCAAGTAGCGCTGCGGGTTCTCTTCGGTGCGAAAGCGATACGACACGCCACGGAGCCGCTGCACTTTGCTGAGCGCGTCGGGCACGACCTCGATGTCGGTCTTGAGCCGAGCGTCGGAGATCGCAATGACGTCCGCACGCAGATTGCCGCCGTCGACGCGCAGCTCGTTGTCTCCGGTCAGAATGAGCCGCATGTCGAAGTCTCCGACTCCGTCATTGATGAAATCAACGTAGGGCGTGCCCCCGGCGCGGACCAGCTCGATGTGAGCGTTGGTTCCGGGGGCGGCGTCGAGGCCGATGTGCACGCCATCGGTCAGGTTCTGCGTCGCACCGCTTGCACCCGTGACATGCAGCGGATTCTGCGGGGCATTGGTGCCGATGCCGACGCCGCCGCTCGCGCGAATCAGGAACTGATTCTCGGCGGTCGACATGAACATCGACAGACCCGAATCAGCCCAGACAAACGTACCGTCGTTGGCGGCGTGGGCATTGCGTCCGGCGGCCATCGAGTAGGCGCCGTCGGTGCGATTGGTCGAGCCGCCGGGAATCATGGAAAATTCACCATTGGCGGTATTCGAGAAACCTCCGCCGATGAAGGCCGAGTCGCCCGTGATGCTGTTGGAGAATCCGCCGGCGATGGTGCTGGCGCGGCCTCCGACGATGTTGAGCGAACCGTTCAGAATGCTGCCATACTCGCTATCGACCAGGTTGCCCGTGCCGCCAAGCACAATGGCGCGCTCGACGCCGGCGCCGATGGCGTTGTCATTGCCGACGAACGAAACCGAGCCATTGGAGGGTGCGCCGCCACAGCCATTGTTCGGGTCGGTCGGATGCGGAATGACCAGCAGCGCGCGGATGTCATTTGTGCGAAGCTCGAGAATGCTATTGTCGCAGGTGCCGAGAAAGTTGGTGCCAAGCGACGTGCCGTTGTTGCCGGTCAATCCCCAGGCTTGCGTGCCGATGAGGTTTTGGACAAAGGTCTGATCGAGGGTGATGGTGTCGCCGGTTTGGGTCAGGCCAGGGCCGATGACCGGGGCCGAGCCGTCGATCAACTGTTGCACAAAATTGGGGTCGACGCTGAGCGAACCGTCCGGGTTGAGAAGCAGTCCATTGCCGTTGAAGACCGTGATGGCGTTGCTGACGAGGCGCAGCCCGCCGCCAAGGACCGCGGAGATCACGTTGCCGACGATCTGCGTGCCGCCCGTCGCGCGCAGATCAAGCACGCCGGAAGGTCCGGGGACGCCAGGCTGCCCCTGCGTGCCGGCCGGACCGGTGGCGCCGGCCGGACCCGCGGCGCCGGTCGGACCCGTGGCGCCGGTCGGGCCTGGGTTGCCCGGCGGCCCGGCGGGGCCTGCCGGTCCGGGGTTGCCCTGTCCGACTTGCCCATCGTCTTGTCCGGCGACCACGCCGGCGCTGATCCCGCCGATGACGCCGCCCGCCGCCGCCGACAAAAGATCCCGCTGCCAATCTTCGGTGTTGCACCCTGGTAGCGTGGAGAACGCCAGCGCGCCGACCGCTCCAACAGACGCAATCGAACCCCAGCGGCGCATCGCCGCCGTGCGCCCGTCAATTACAGAACTTCTAGGAAGCATAGCAACTCCTGAAAAGACGCCGCGACATTCACGCTACCCCGACCGCTCGGTACGCGAGGCGGAACCAACTTGTGAACGCGCATGTACGCGAGACAGATGGCAGAAACCTGCTCTCACAATTCCCGCTCGAATGCGTCTAAATCTATCAATTTCAACTAGATGCGTCAAGCGACCGGACGGGCGTTTTCATCGCCGCGTCCGCTCCCGGCGCGCTCGCTGCGCGGGCCGAGCCAGCCTCCGCACCGCGACGCAGATTCCGTCGAAATCCTAGGATTGCTACCCCGCCGGCCGGCATACGCCCATAATATGTTCGGCCATCACACCTTGCGCAAGCCAGACAGGCAGCCTGCCGCCGCCGGCGACTCACGGCGCGCCTGGACCGCCCGTGCATCGCCCCAGACCAACCGCCGCGTGTTGCGCGTGCCAGGCAAACCAGAAGGCATGGACGAGCGGCGGCGGCAGGCTGTCGTCATGCGCCAGCAACTGCACCGTCTCCGGCGATCGCTCGAAGACAAGATCGAACGTTCGGCCGGCGATCGACACCGTCGGGCCGCACGCCCGCAGCGTGTCATAGGCCAAGACGTGCCAATCGGAGCCGATCTGCAGCGCGACCACGCGCGACTTGAGCGGCCGCTCACTCTCCGCCGGAAGCGGCCGCACCGGGAAATGCAGCCGGTCGTCGCCGAAGTACGACTCATAAGTGCGCTTGTAGAGCTTGCGACGGGCTTTATCCGGCGCGAGAACCCGCGTGTCGGGCTGCTGCTCGCGCCAGGTGGACCAATGCAGCACCTGCGCCGGCAGCACGCGCAGCGTTTCGCCGCGCTCCGCCGCCGGTCCGGCGATCGCGCGAAACTGCAACTGGCTCCAGAGGCTCTCGCCACCGGCCGGCGCGGTCCGGTCATAGAGGAGCAGATTGGAGTTGTAGAGCAATCCGCTCACGCCGAACTCGCGCACTTCGCCGCCGACGGTGCGGTCGAAGACGACCGCCGCGTCACAAAGCGGGTTGTAGGTGACGAGGATCGGCACGCCGCCGACGGTGTCGTTCACGACTTCGTGCCAGTTCAGGACATTCAGCGGATAACAGCGCGACTCGCCCGCGATCGACACGCCGATCACGCGATCGCCGCGGACGAGGAATTTCCCGGAGTGGGCCTTTTTCAGCTCGGCGGTGTAAGCGTCGGCCTCGGCTGTGGTCCAGTGCGTCGGCGAAGAAAGCGCCTGTAATCCATCTCGCGGGAAACCGGCTGCAACGATCTGCTCCCGCGGCACGAGACATGTCGAAAGATTAAAGCCGTAGGTGGCGGGGTCGCGCCCATCGCCGCGGATCGTCGCAACCGGTCCGCCGCGCCGCACGCCGGCAAATTGCCACAGGACAATCGCGAGCGTAAGCGCGGCCGCGAGCAACAATGCCCAGCCGCCGCTGCGGAAATCGAGGAGCCTCGTCGAACGCGCCATATCTGTGCCGTTCGAAGCCGCGGCGTGTGCAACCGTGTCCGTATCCAACAGATCGGGTGAAGTGGGCGTCATATCCCCGTGCCCGGCTGGAGCAGCGAAATCGCCACCGGCGGCCAAGCCCCCAGCAAGCCGCCCGGCTGCCGATCCGCCAGCATCAGGATCAACAAGAGCGGTAGATAGAGCACGCTGGCGAGAAAGAGCCGCTTGGCTGCGGGGCGCTCCGGCTCGGCCCAGAATCGCGCCGATTGGACAACCAAGTAAGTGCCTAGTAGCGCCCCGCCAATGGCGAAGGCCAACCCGGTTCGCCCGGAAAGCGATAACATCAACGCGAGCGGAATCAGCGCCAGACTGTGAATCGTACACGAGAAGCCGGTCAGCATGCCGCTCGGGTCGAGTTGCGGAAGCATGCGATAGCCGCCGCGCTGATAATCCTCACGATACAGCCAGGCCAGCGCCAAGAAATGCGGAATCTGCCACACAAAGAGCAACGCCCCCAAAACCCATCCGCCGGTCGAGACTTCGCCCGCGACCGCGACCCAGCCGATCAGCGGCGGCAGCGCCCCGACCACCGCGCCAATCAGCGTGTTGATCGACGTGAGCGGTTTGCACGGGGTGTAGACCAGCACATACAGCAGCAGCGTGGCGAGCGTGAGCGCTGCCGCCTGTGGGTTGACGGTCCAATACATCAACAGCGGCCCCGCCACGCCGCTGGCAATGCCAAAAAGCAGCGCATGCGTGGCGCCGATGCGGCCGGATGGCAAGGGACGTTTTTGCGTGCGCAGCATCAGCGCGTCGCGCTCGCGCTCGCACCATTGGTTCAGCGCGTTGGCGCCGAATGCGGCCAATGTCGTTCCGAGCGTGACGAAGAACGCCGTCAGCCAGTTAATCCGCGCCGGGCTGGCGAGCACGACCCCCGCCAACGAGGTAAAGACAACCAGGCAAGACAGCCGGGCCTTGGATAACTCGAGGTAGATCGCCACGAGGCGGCGCGCTGCGGCCACCGGCGCATCCCAGCCGACGGACATCGTGAGCGCGGCGTTAGCGTGTGAAACCGCCATAGCTCAATACTAGCCGCTCTCTATCGAATCGTGGGCTTCGGGACGGCGACAGGCCCGCGGCTTATTCCCTGTAACGCGCGCCGCCGCCTCCGGCGGCCCGTTGTCAGGCGGGGCGGTTGGGTTTAGAAT